>JBILQY010000216.1:0-5015 GCA_044372955.1 Crocinitomicaceae bacterium
AGATCCTTATGGTCAAACAAAAGCAGGTCTATCTATTATTGGAAAAATTAAAAGAAGTGAGTTTGGCTTAGTTTGGAGTGCGGTTACTGAAGCAGGAAATATCGTTGTTGGCGATGAAATAACTCTAAACACGGAAATCCAATTTGTGAAAGTATAATTAACATTTTAATTGTTTTGGAAGAAGCTATTTGGGAAACTGAATAGCTTTTTTTAACTAATTAATTAGTAAGTATGATGTTTTTAACAAGATCATATTGATTAACTCATTGGTTGTTAATATTTTGTTTACAAAAAAGAATAACACAATTGTTAATTAACCAAAAGCATGTATATTTGCGCCGCATTAACATGCAATAGAAATGAAAAATAACAAATTCACAATCAGTAAAATTACCTTGTTTGTTTTTACATTGTTAACATTAAGTTCTGTATTTTCTCAATCAACAAGGCTTGCAAATTCAGTTTGTTCAAGAACTATTAACAATTTGGGTGTTAACTTAACATGTAATGTTAAGTTAGGTCAAGGTCATCGTTTTGAGGTTAGCGAAACTAATGGAACAGTAGTTGGTGTTTATGATGCAATTTCAGCGTCACAACTTTTTCCTGGAAGATCACGCTATTTGTTCAGACTTAATTTTCTCTCAAATTGTGCTATTAGTCTTGGTTTTGAATACAGAATTCGTGTAGCTTGGTTTAATGGAACAACTTGGAGTCCTTATGGTGAATATTGTAGTGTCCTCACTCCTAATGTTGATTTATCATTGGCTAGTGCATTTGAAAATTCAACAATTCCAAGTTTAGGTTCTAATATTAGAGCAAATGTTAATCAACGTTGTGGTCACAGATATGAGGTTAGGAATACAGATAATTCTTTAGTTGGTGTTTATGACGCTTATCAAGCTTCCATTAATTTCCCTGGTCGATCTGCTTATGATTTTCGTTTTTCTTGGATGCCTTTTGGGTCTATTGCTGAAGGTAGAACTTATCAAATTCGCATTGCAAGTTTCGACGCAACTTCAAATGGTTGGTCTGCGTACGGTTCAACTAAATTGATTAAAACACCTGGTTATGGTGAAACTCAATTGTCAGATGAGTTTTGTGGAAATGTTTATTTAGACTCAGTTAATACATTAATTGAAGCTGATTCTTTACCAAGTGCATTAGAATATTTATTCACCATTACAGACAGTAATAATGATACTCTCTCAACTCTTATAAAAGCTACAAATTCTTTCTATTTCAACGAATTGCAAGAGCAATATTTATTAGAAGGACGTGTTTATAACGTTAATGTTAGAACAAGAAGAAATTTAGGCTTAGGTTTTTCTGATCCAGGACAAACTTGTTCTTTAGGGCTGAGAGCAAGAACAACTACAATTGAATCACCAGATTGTGGCTTAACTTACAATTATTTAATTCAAGACACACTTCATGCTTCGCCAATTGAAGGTGCTCAAGGATACAAATTTAGAATTTTTGATGGTGTTAATTACATCGAAGACACAGTATCAAATTTGTCTAATTATAATGGTATAAATCTTATTGATTTTCCAGGAATTCAGTATTGTAAAACATATTTAATGGATGTTAAAGTGTTGATGAATGATGTTTGGGGACCTTACGGAGAAGCTTGCCAAATCATAACAGTTTGTAATCCTATAACTGAACTTAGACCTGGTTTTTGTAATGCGACGATTGCCTCATGTGGAACAAACATTTATGCTCAATCAATCCTTTATGCTCAAGGGTATCAATTTTTAGTTGTTGGTGGGAATGTTAATGAAATAGTAACAGCTACATCAAACGCAGGAATTAAATTACAAAACCTAGTTAACGTGGCTAACCTTACTTACGAAACGAATTATTTAATTAAATGTCGAGTAATGGTAAATGGTGTTTGGGGAGCATGGGGTGAAGGCTGCAATGTTTATTTACAAACTAACTCTTCTTTAACAACTTATTGCAATCAAACGGTTCCTACAATTGGTACAAATGTTTTTACATCAAGTGTAGGTTGTGCATCAGATTACAGATTTAGAATTAATGGACCTAGTGTGACAGATTTTATATTCAATTCATCAATGCTTGCAAATTGTTTTAGATTTAGTCAAGTGCCTGGTGTTAAATTTAATAGCACCTATCAGGTTGAAGTTTCTGTTTTGGTTGGTGGTCAATGGTCTCCTTTTGGAACTGCATGTTTAGTTAATACTCCTGTAACTTTATCTATTAATGAAAATAATGATGAGGTTGCAATTGAATCGGAAATAAAGGAAAACCAAACGGAAAATTTAGCATCTGTTCAGTCAAATGAATCTTTAGATCGTCAGATTTTAATTTATCCTAATCCTTCAAATGATGTTTTTGAAATTTCTTTAGGAACAATAAATTCAAAGGTTACAATTAAAGTTTTAGATAATTCAGGAAGGTTAATTGAATCTTTAAACATAGATTCTTCTAATTCTAATTCGTTGTCAATTGGAAATGATTATCCGAATGGTGCTTATCATTTGTTAATTGAATCTAATGATTTAATGCTATCCAAAAAGATTATTAAAATCTCCAAATAAATCATAATTTTTTATTCGAGGTGAAATTATTTTCACCTCGTTTTTTTTGTTTCAAAATTTATGGTTAATTTCATACTAAAATACGAAGTCATGTTTAATTCAAAATTTTTTAAAACTCAGCTATTAGTTGCGTTTTGCTTTGTTTTTGTGCTCTTTAGCATGAATTCTCAAACCACTCGTTTAGCTAATGCCTTTTGTGATGGGAACATTAATTCAATAGGCACTAATTTAACAAGTAGTGTAAATAGGGGGCAAGGTCATCGTTTTGAAGTCTCTAAAACTGATGGTACAGTATTAGCTGTTTACGATGCAATTGCTGGAAATCAATTGGATGCCAGTCGCTCAAGATATGCACTTAAACTTACATGGTTGTCAGGTTGCAATATTGGTTATGGTTTCACCTACCGAATTCGTGTATCTTGGTTTAATGGCTCTGTTTGGAGTGCGTATGGACCATATTGTCAAGTAACCACACCAACAGTTCCATTAGTAGTTGGTCCTTCATTTTGTGGTACAACAGTTTCTAGTTTAGGAGTAAATGTTTTAGCTTCAACGAATCAAATGTGTGGTCATCGTTGGGAGGTACGAGATTTAAGTAACAATTTAATTGGTGTATATGATGCATTGTCAGCATCGGTTGCCTTCCCTGGTCGCTCTGCTTATAATTTTAGATTTTCTTGGATGCCTGTTGGAACAATACAAAATGCGACGACTTATTCCTTGAGAGTTGCATATTATGACGCGACTACTGGCGCGTGGAGTGCTTATGGTCCAAGTTGTAATGTTACAACTCCAGTTTCTGCAAGTACACAATTAACCACAGCGTGGTGTAATAATTCTTCTATTCCATCACCCGCTACTACAATAACATGTAATACAGTAACTGGAGCTACTCAATATCAATTCACGATTTCAGCTGCAGGTTATGGAACAGTTGGTGTTCTTACTAAATCATCTAACAGTTTTAGATTAGACGAATTGTCATCACCACATCCAATAACAGGTCTTAATTATGATGTTGTTGTTAGAACTAGAAATACACCAACTGGTTTGTTTAGTGATCCAGGTTCATCTTGTTTTGTTCGTCTTGCAATACCAACTACTACGATTTCAAGTGCTGATTGTGGAAGAACTATAAACTACTTGCAACAAGATACTTTGCACGCTAATGTTATTCCTGGAGCAGAAGCTTATAGATATCGCATTGTAAATGGAGGAACAACTATCATTGATAGTGTTATGAACTTGACAACCTATAACGGAATTACATTAAGAAAATTCCCAGGAATAGAGTACTGTAGAACGTATCAAATTTCAGTTCAAGTTAGAGTTAATGGTAATTGGAGTGATTGGGGAACACCTTGTACTATTTCAACCGTTTGTGAACCTATTACAGAATTGCGTAATGGTTTTATAAATAGTAACATAGCATCTTGTGCTACCAATCTTTATGTTAATTCAATTGTCTATGCAACACCCTATCAATATAGAGTGACCGGGCCAAATGTAAATGAAGTTTTAGAAATGGTTGGTTCACAAATGCGTCTATCCTATTTGACTCAAGTTGGTAATTTAGAGTATGGCAACACTTACAGTATTGAATGTCGCGTTTTTGTAAACGGTAGCTGGTGTCCTTGGGGTCCTGCAAGAAATGTTACGCTACAGATTCCAACTTTAACAAACGCTATGTGTGGAGCTACTATTCCAACTATGAGTACAAATGTATTTTCTACTAGTGTCGCTTGCGCTACAGACTATCGTTTTAGTATCAATGGGCCTGGCTTGAGCAATGTTGTTCACAACCCAACTTTCTCAAACTTTTTTAGGCCAAGTCAATTAGTTTCTCAAGGGATGCAACTTAATTCAACCTATTCAGTGCAAGTTTCTGTGTTAACAAATGGTATTTGGTCTAATTTCGGAAATGCATGTAATATAACGACTCCTTTAGCTTTCGTACTCTCTGACTTTGAGGATTTTGATTTGTTAAATGACAAGGAAGAAGGCAATGAATTGGTTGAAGGTAACTTGGGAATAAATGAATTTAATGAAAATACACTTTCTTTATATCCTAATCCTTCAAATTCTAGTTTTAAATTTTCAATGAATGAGTTTCCTTTAATTGATGATAGGATAGAGGTATCTATTTTAAATTCAATGGGGCAAATAATTAAATCTGAAAGTTTTAAATCAATTGAAGAAATTGAGAATTATTCTTTCGGTGAAAATTTTGCTCAAGGTATTTATCTTGTTAATTTAAAATTAGGGTCTAACCAACTTCAAAAGAGAATTGTAAAATTGAAATAGAAATGTTTCAATATAAATTTGAAGAGGACTTTTTTTAAAGTCCTCTTTTTTTTATAGATGTTGTATTTCATAGAAACAATTTTCTTAAAATCAAATTTAGATATAACCATATAAAACTTATTTCTGTTCTCTTGGGTTCAAAAT
>JBILQY010000137.1:0-6700 GCA_044372955.1 Crocinitomicaceae bacterium
GAAGGCGAATGCAAGTAATAAATAATTCAAAGCAAATAGTAATGCTGTTATATTCCTTATCTTAAGTAATTATTTAGAAGTCTTTTAGCAATAACCTAAAAGTCATAAAAGTTTTTGGTTTACAAAACCCATTTCCGACAAAACGGTCCTTCGTTAAAAATTAAGTCGATAATTGATAAATTCGGAATGAAAGGTTTGTTGTAAGAAAACACTTGTTGATAGCTTGGTAAAATCCAGTTTTCTTTCGTTGAAAAATCAGTGTTTCTCTTATCTTTTTCTACTTCAAATAAGTATTCAGAAGTTGTTTTAAAATCGAATGGTTTATCCAAGATACCTGCAACTAATTCTAAACATTTTAAATTCGTTTCCAACAGTAAACCAGTACTTTCAAAGATGATGTTTTGAATATCTTGTGCATAATCCTCGAAGTAAGGTGCGTAAGAGTAAGCACTTTCAATGGCACGCCAATGATCTGTTTTCCAAGAGCCTGTTTGAATGATTTTTACTTGGTGTGTTGGAATTTTCACACCACTTTGATGCACGACTGGAACACTTAAACGTAGAACGCCATTTCCAGTTAAAATTTCACAACGGTTACGAATAGTTTGTTTCGGGAAATTTTCGTGTATTTCCAAAAGATTATTTTCACTTTTAAACCATTCTCTACAATACAAAATGGAAGGAAAATACGCAATTGGAAAAACCGTCATTATTTAATCAACTTGAATAATCGTTCCCAACGAATTCCCATGTAAGCACTTTTTGAAAACCAAACCAAAGAAGCACGACCAACTACGTGATCTTCGGGAACAAAACCCCAAATTCTTGAATCTGCTGAGTTGTAGCGATTATCTCCCATTAACCAATAGTAATTCATTTGAACTTTATAGGTGTTTGTCTTTTTACCATCGATGTAAATTCCGTCTTTTTTCTCCTCCAATTTATGACCTTCGTAAGCAGTGATAATTCTACGGTAGTAAGCGATATTTTCTTTTCTGAAATCAACAATTTTCCCTTTAAAAGGAACTTGGAATTCTTCAAAGTTAGTGACGTTATTGTTCACATAGAAATCTTTAGGAAAAGTTCGAATGTTATCAATTAGCTCTCCAACGTTAGGTTTGTAATCGTTTGACTTACTGTATTGCAGCGTTACATCTATTTCCAGTTTAATCTTAAAATCTTTTTCAATTTTTGATTTTTCTGATTTCGTTAAGTTTAGGAAATAATAAGTTTGATCGCGTGTTTCAAAATCCATTCTCGCACCAGATGGATCATTCTCAAGTCCATATCTTGAAAACATTTCTTCTGCACTTGGGAAGGTGATTTTTGTCTTTTCAATTTTGTATTTCAAACATTGTTGAGGAGAAACATAAGCACTTTTTCCATTTGCATAAAGAACTGAATTCACAATTTTTAGTTTATCTCCAGGAATTCCAACACAGCGTTTGATATAATTTTCACGCTTATCAACTGGACGATAAATCAAGCCCCCGTGTGTCATTCCGTTCGGTTCACCTGGAAATTCACCTCTTGCTAATTTTTCTCTCGCTAATTGTTTCCATTTCCAACTTGTTTCTATGAAATAACGATAGAAAATATCATTTGTCAAACTATCCGCTTCCGATTTTGATTTACCTTGTTTAATTAGTTTATCGTTTAATTCTCTATATTTCTGACCGTTTTCAGCAGAGGTATTAAATTGATAAAAAGCCTCTTCATTAACAATTCCATGGTAATCATGTCCCATTAAGCCATCTGGCATTCTTGGGTCGTAAACAGCGGTGTCTCCTGAAGGATAATTAAATACAACCACATCATCTCGTTTTACTTTCCCAAATCCTGGTAAACGTGTGTAGCTTCCTTTTTCCAATGTTGTGTAGGACTTGATATTAATCCAAGGAACTGTGTTGTGTACAAGCGGGTAGGAGAGTGGTGTCACAGGAACTTTAGGTCCGTAAGCTAATTTATTCACAAATAAAAAGTCACCAACTAATAATGTTTTTTCCATTGAACCTGTTGGGATTTGGAAGGGTTCAAAAACATAGGTACGAATGATACTTGCAGCAACTAAGGCAAACAAGATGGAATCTCCCCATTCTTTTACACGTGATTTTACGCCCGGTTGTTCTCTTGTCACAGCACCAATTGCCAACGCAATAACGTGTCCAATTACAGGTAAACATAGAAACAGTACAATGTGATCTCCCCATTTACGGATTTCAGTATCACGCGAATTTGACCAATTCGTTTCTGGACCAAATACTGCTTGTTCTTGCGTTACTTTGTACATTAATAAGTAAGGAAAAAGTATTCCTTGTAAGGTATCTGTAAAAGAATAATAACCAAAACGTCTTAAATAACTCACGTTTGCAGTTGACAACATGATTAGATGTACTCCTGGAAATAACATCAAAAGCGACCAAAAAGGTTTGTCACATGTGATTTTGAACATCACAAAATAATTGTAACCAGGAATTAATGCTTCCCAACTTTTTCTTCCAGCTTTAGGAAAACTCATCCACCAAAGTGAAAGATAGGGATGAACAAGAATTAATAGGTAAAAATAAAAGAAGCTCATAATTTATAGGTTTAATACATCGGACATCGTAAACAGTCCTTTTTTGTCTTTTAAAAATTCTGCAGCAATCACTGAACCTAAGGCAAAACCTTTGCGGTTGTGTGCGTGGTGTGCAAGTGTAATTGTATCAATTTCTGAATTATAACGAACGAAATGTGTTCCTGGAACTTCTGGTTCGCGAAGTGCAGTTATTGGAATTGTCTGTTCTTCAATGGTTTGATTTTCAGTTAATTCCCATTGAGAATAGTGCGAATTATTTGCGATGATATCTTGAGCCAAACTAACAGCTGTACCGCTTGGAGCATCAAGTTTTTGGGTATGATGAATCTCTGTAATTTCAACAGAGTAATCCGTTTGATTTTCCATTAAGGAAGCTAATTTTTTATTCAATGCAAATAAAATATTTACCCCCACACTGAAATTACTCGCGTGTAATAAGCTACCGTTATTTGCCTTCACTTTTTCACTAACTAGCTGTAAGCCTTCCTTTTGCCAAGCCGTAGTTCCGACAACAATTGGTAAATTCATTTCTAAAGCAGTTAAAATATGGGCAATTGCAAGTGAAGGTTGAGTAAATTCGATTGCAACATCAGCTGATTCGATTTTACTTAAAGTCGTTGCGTTATTTTTGAATGGATTTTCACTATTGAACACTGCAACAATTTCATGTCCGCGTTCTAAAGCAATCGTTTCAATTGCCTTTCCCATTTTCCCATAACCAATTAGCGCGATTTTCATGCAAGCAAAAATAAGATTTTCAAGTTAACGAAAGGACATTTTAAGACTTATTCCCGGACTTTTATAATTCATTAACGTCGGTTCAAACTTCATAGTGAGGTTCTCGCTAACATCAAAATGTAAGAAATGAGCTTCAACAGCGGCATCTGCAATTTGAATAAAATAAACTGCTGCGAGACCAAGAATAGATAAATCCCGCCAGTCCAAATATTGTCGATAAAGGAACAACACTCCTTGGTCATCGTAAGGTTCCCAAGTGGGGTTTAAATCCAATGAATTTTCCATACGCTTGGTGTATTCTACTTTCAATGATTTTTGAGTTAATTGATTGGAAACAAGGAAATAACCTGCCGTTCCTAATGCAGTATAAATTAAAGGAACTTTCCAATAGGCTTTTTTTGGTCGCAAATCAGAATTAATAGAATTGTAAATTTGCCCAGCTCCTGGAAGGATAGCTGAATAAAGCATAGCTTTTTTGTAAGGATGTTTAAGTGTGTCAGGAATAGTGTCTTGCGCAGACAAAGAAAAAAAGAGGGATAAAACAAATAGCGTTAATACCCGATTCATGAATTTTTTAAAAGTTCAATCAAACGGTTTAAATCACTTTCAGAATTGAAATGCAATACTAATTTCCCATTTCCTTTCGCTGCTTTTTCGATGCTAACTTTCGTTGAAAATCGATCTGCAATGAAGTTTTTAATTGCTTCTTGAGATGGATTTAAAGCTTTAGGAATGGATTTACTTGTAGTTGTTGTTACAGTTTTAACTCCAGTTTTAGACAGATTTTCAATATCGCGAACAGAAAGATTTTCGCTAATAATTAAGTTAAATCTTCTGATTTGTTCTGCTTCATCAGGAATGGTAACCAAAGCACGTGCATGACCCATTGAAATAAGGTTGTCACGAACACCAGCTTGAATTTCAACTGGTAATTTTAATAAACGCAAGTAGTTAGCAATGTTGGAACGAGATTTTGCAATTTTCTCGCTCAATTGTTCTTGTGTTAGTTTACATTCTTCAATCAAACGCTGGTAAGAAATTGCCACTTCGATTGCGTTTAAATCTTCGCGTTGAATGTTTTCCACCAATGCCATTTCAAGCATTGTTTGGTCGTTTGCGATGCGAATGTAAGCCGGAACTTCTGTTAAACCTGCCAATTGCGAAGCACGAAAGCGTCTTTCACCTGAAATTAATTGGTATTTGTCGCGTCCTAATTTACGAACGGTTAATGGCTGAATGATACCGTGAACTTGAATCGAGCGGCATAAATCATCTAACGCTTCTTTTTCAAAATTCGTTCGCGGATTAAAAGGGTTTGCCTCGATGGATTCGATAGGCAAAAGTGAAACCGAACCCGCTGTTGCAGTTCCAGTTGAAGTAATGTCTGTGTTACTATTTTGAAGTAAAGCACCTAATCCTCGTCCAAGTGCTGGTTGCTTTTTTGCATTAGAGCTCATTATCTATCTCAATTATTTTGTCGTTGTTACCAATCTTGGTCAAATTATTTTTTTGCCAGATTTCGCGCGCAAAGTGCAGATAATTGGTTGAACCTTTAGAAGCAGCATCATACATTATAACTGTTTTTCCATAACTTGATGCTTCAGTGATTGTTGTATTTCTGTGAATGACTGTATCAAAAACCAATTCTTGAAAATGTGTTTTTACTTCGTCCACCACCTGATTCGCCATTCTTAAACGCGTATCGTACATCGTCAACAAAATCCCTTCAATTTCTAATTCTGGATTTAAGCGGCCTTGAATAATTTTAATTGTATTTAACAATTTTGTCAAGCCTTCTAATGCAAAATATTCACTTTGAACAGGAATCATTACTGAGTCTGCAGCAACAATTGAATTCACAGTAATTAAACCAAGAGAAGGGGAACAATCGATCAAAATAAAATCGTATTCATCTTTCACCTTTTCTAATGCTTTTTTCAATAAGTACTCGCGATTGGGCATATTAATCATTTCGATTTCAGCGCCGACTAAGTCCATGTGTGAAGGAAGAATATCCAAATTTGGATTTGCTGTATTAAGAATTAAATCTTTTGGATGCACACCATTTACCAAACAATCGTAAATATTGCGTGTGTTTTTAGGGTCAAATCCGTTTCCAGAAGTTGAATTCGCTTGTGGATCTGCATCGACAATCAACGTCTTGTATTCCAATACACCCAAACATCCGCCTAGGTTGATAGCCGTTGTTGTTTTTCCTACACCGCCTTTTTGATTGGCAATCGCAATGATCTTTCCCATAATTAAAATTGAAGTATAAAATTACTGCTTGTTCTTTTGATTTTTCAGAAATCCTTAAGGAACTTATCAACGAGTTTTTGATAATTGTTTTTTGGGGTTTTTGAGAGAATGATTTCCGCCGCGACGGATAGAGAATGATGTTATGAGTGAATCAAGAATGAGGAATGATGTTATGAGTGAATGAAAAAAAAAAAAATGAGAAAAAAGTATTCTGCAAAAACAAAGTTTTTTTCAGTTTTAGACACATTGTGATGCTATCCAAGAAACATAGTCCATTAAACCAATTCAATCAACAAATCCTCGATCCGGATTTCGTCTCCTTTAATCAATTTTGCTCGTCTTCTGGTTTCAATTATACCATTTCGAATAACAACTCCAGAATCTACAATGTGCTTGGCGTGTCCACCCGTTTCTGCAATACCTAATGCTTTCAACAAACCTAAAAGTTCAATGTATTCTCCTTCAATTTCAAATGTTTCTTTCATTTTATTTTCCTTTAAGTTCCATTGCTTTTAAGGTATTCATCATCAATGAAGCGATTGTCATTGGGCCAACTCCTCCAGGAACAGGAGAAATAAAACTTGTTTTAGGTGCAACATTTTCAAAATCTACATCACCAGCTAAGCGCCAACCTTTCACTTTACTAGCATCTTCAACTCTTGTCGTTCCAACATCAATTACAACAGCGCCTTCTTTTACCATATCAGCAGTTACGAATCCCGGTTGCCCAATTGCTGCAATCAAAATATCCGCTCCACGACACACAGCTGCAAGTTCTTCTGTTTTTGAATGAGCCAAAGTTACCGTACAATTACCTGGGTTTTTATTGCGACCTAACAATAAAGAAAGCGGTGTACCAACAATATTACTGCGACCAATTATAACACAATTTTTTCCTTCAGTTTCGATGTTATTTCGTTCAATTAATTCCATTATTCCAGCAGGAGTAGCACAAATAAATCCTGGGATGTCCAAAATCATATTCCCTAAATTGCGCGGATGAAATCCATCGACATCTTTCTTAGGGTCAATTGCTTGCGTGATTTTTAATTCATCAATGTGAGGAGGCAATGGAAGCTGAACAATAAATCCATCGATACTTTTGTCGTCATTTAATGATTGAAC
>JBILQY010000040.1:0-11706 GCA_044372955.1 Crocinitomicaceae bacterium
TCCGAGTGCTCCTAGCGATTGGCGCAGTCCACAAAACGCAAATTTATGGCAAGGAATAAACGGTATTAACAACCCATGTCCAAGTGGATACCGTTTACCTACAGAAACGGAAATCAATGCGGAACGCACAAGTTGGAGTAGTAACAATGCAGCGGGAGCTTTTACTTCCCCTTTAAAATTGCCCGTATCAGGTCTACGTAGCTGCAGCAATGGTTCGCTCATCAGTGTTGATGTGAATGGACGGTATTCGAGCAGTACCATTAGCAGTATGTATTCACAACGCCTAAGTTTTAATAGCAGTAATGCAGGTTGGGGAGCAGACAGTCGCGCTGACGGGAACTCTGTTCGTTGTATCAAAGAAACGGTTGGCTCAATCGGTGCTTTGAATTGTGGAAGCGCAACTGTAACTGGAAATCTTATTGCAGGAGTAGCAGCCAGTAATGTAAGTGCAAGCGTTCCGTACACAGGCGGAAATGGTGGTTACTATGCTGCACAAAGTATTTCTTCGACTGGTGTAACAGGTTTAACAGCAACTATTTCTCAAGGACTATTCACAAGTAGCTCAGGAAATTTGGTTTATACGATTACTGGAACGCCAAGCACAAACGGCACAGCAAGTTTTGCGTTGAATATTGGTGGGCAATCTTGTACGCTTTCTATTGCAACTCTAGGAAGTTATTATCCTGCTGGAAGTGTATTCTGTGCTTCAGGGCCAACATTAATCAAAGATGTGACTAACCCAACCACTGGTAAAATATGGATGGACAGAAACTTGGGTGCTTCACAAGTAGCAACTGATGCAAGTGATGCAGCTGCTTATGGCGATTTATACCAATGGGGTAGAAGAAGTGATGGACATCAATGTAGGAATTCGGCAACCACGCCAACCCTTAGTTCAACAGACCAACCTTCTAATGGTAATTTCATAATAACAAACTCAGGGAATTTTGATTGGCGAAGTCCACAGAACACCAACCTTTGGCAAGGGGTTAATGGAATTAACAACCCATGCCCAAGCGGTTATCGTTTGCCTACAGAGGCAGAATTAAACTTAGAACGCACAAGTTGGAGTACAAACGACGCAGCAGGTGCTTTTTCCTCACCTTTAAAATTGCCATTGGCTGGTTACCGCAGTAGTAGCGATGGCGCGCTTAGTACTAGTTTTATTTGGATTGGAGGCTATTGGAGTAGTTCTGTTAGTATCAATAATTCGCTTACTCTCGAGCACTTGGGTACTCTGTCCGTTGTATTAAGAATTAAAAAAATACTCTTCAAATGAGTAATGTTTTTCAATTTGGAGGTGTAAACCATAAAATGGTTTTGGTTGGATGTGTTTTCCTATAGGTGTGGGTTTAAATTCACACCTAGTTGGAAAAACGATTATTTTGCATTTGAGATTAGTTAATAATAAATTTCTTTTAAGTTGGATTAAATTCTGATTTTGATTAAAAAAATGCTGGAAAGTACTATTATTCAAATGTCCGATTTTGCAAAGGATTTTAAATTATTAAATTTGAATTAAAAATATTAGATGATTAAAACTGCAATCTTCATATTCATTTTGTTTACAAGCTACTTTGTGAATGCCCAAACCGTAACAGGTTCCATTTCCTCACTTGCTGGACAACAGTTGAAGTTTGGATCGTTCAATGGTTTGCAATCCAAAAATTTAGACAGCATGGTTGTCAATTCAAAAGGTGATTTTTCGTTTAAATTTAATACAGATAAACCGTGTATTGGTTATTTGATAACAGCTGAAAACAAACCTTTTTTTCTTATTTTAGATAAAGGAGAAAACATTCAATTAGCAGGTGAAAGTCTTGCTTATAAGGAAAGTATTCAGATTTTGAAAGGAGCGCAAAATCAAGCGTTTTCTATTTATGGCGCTGAACATCCGAGAAGAGAACAAGCGTTGAGTGCTTGGGGATATTTGGAGAAAATTTATCTATACGATTCATTGTTTTCTATTCAAAAAACTCCAAAGAAGTCTATTGAAGATGAAGTTTTACGTATTAAAAATGAGGATAAAAATTTTCTTGCGAATTTAGACCCAAAAAGTTATGTAGCGTGGTATTTGCCTGTGCGCCGTTTGGTGAGTGATGTTTCTACTATTGCGCAATACCGAACTGAAGAAATTCCTGTAACAATTGCTGCTTTTAGAAAATTGGATTATACGGACGAACGTCTTTACAGAAGTGGTTTACTGAAAGATGCGGTTGAAAGTCATTTTTGGTTATTGGAAAACAGCGGTAAATCGTTGGATTCTGTTTTTATTGAAATGAAAATTTCCATCGATGCCATGATGGTACATTTGAATAAGGACGAAAAGAAACTCAATGAGATTACAGACTATTTGTTTGATTTATTGGAACGCCACAGTTTGTTTCAAGCGTCGGAATATCTAGCATTGAAAGTATTGAATGAAGTAAGTTGTACCATTAACAGCGATTTAGCAAAGCAATTGGAGACGTATCGTGCCATGAAAAAAGGTAACGTTGCTCCTGATTTTGCTTTTTATCAGAACACTTTTTTTCCTGCAGACATTTCTAAAGAAAAAACCAAAAAACTCTCCGACCTAAAATCTCCTTATACAGTTATGGTTTTTGGTGCAAGTAATTGTCCGCGTTGCCAAGAAGAAATTCCTGAAATTGCTAAATTGTATTCCAAATGGAAGACACAAGGAGTGGAAGTGGTGTTCATCTCATTGGATGAGGTTCCACAAGAGTACACCAAATTTTCGGCTAATTTACCTTTTATTAGTTCATGTGATTTTAAGAAATGGAGTAGTCCTATTGCAGAATCTTACTACGTTTTCGGAACACCAACCATGTTTTTGTTAGATAATAAAAGAGAAATTCTCCTACGACCAAATTCCGTAAAACAAATGGATTCTTGGGTGGATTGGTTTTTGATACAAGGGAATAAGTAAGGGATTTAAGTCGAATGAAAAGACTTAAACATAAAAAATCCCCGTTTCATTCTCTGAAACGGGGATTTTTGTTTAGTACTAATATTTATAAGAAACCCAATTCTAATTTAGCTTCTTCACTCATCATATCTTTATCCCAAGATGGATCAAAGACAATATTAACTTTTGCTGATGTTACTCCCTCGACAGAAGCAACCTTATCTTCAACTTCTTTAGGTAAACTTTCTGCTACAGGGCAATTCGGAGAAGTTAGGGTCATATCGATTGCGACATTATTTTCTTTGTCGATTTTAACTTCATAAATCAACCCCAATTCATAAATATCCACAGGAATTTCTGGATCGTAAATCGTCTTTAACATTGTGACAATTTTGTCTTCTAATTGTTGTGTCCCCATTAGTTGTTTATGTATTTAAGTGCTTCTGTTTTCATTCGTTTAACCATTCCTACTAATCCGTTTGCGCGAGTAGGGGAAAGGTGTTCTTGTAACCCAATTTCTTTGATGAAATGTAAATCAGTTTTTAAGATTGTTTCTGGTGTTTCTTTGTTCATTACCTGAATCAATAACCCAATAATTCCTTTTGTAATGATAGCATCTGAATCAGCTGAATATTCCATTAAATTATTTTTGAACTCCGAGTGCAACCAAACGCGTGATTGACATCCTTCTATAAGACGATCTTCTGTTTTGTATTCAGGTGCAATCAATGGTAAATCCTTTCCCAAATCAATAATGTATTCATACTTTTCCATCCAATCGTCAAAAACGTTGAATTCTTCAATTATTTCTTGTTGTTTTTCTTCTATTGTCATAATGCTATTTTAACATCGATAAACTTTTCTCAAATGCTTCTACAAATAAATCGATTTCTTGTCGCGTATTGTAAAAAGCAAAAGATGCTCTAACGGTCCCCGGAATTTTAAAGAAATCCATCAAGGGTTGCGTACAATGATGACCCGTTCTAACAGCAATTCCTTGTTTATCTAATAAAGTTCCAATATCGAATGGATGTAAACCATCAACAGTAAAAGAAACTACACTTGTTTTATTTTTTGCTTCGCCAATAACATGAAGTCCTTCAAACGTATCGAGAATATCCTCTGCGTATTTTGCAAGCTCTCTTTCGTGTTTTTCAGCTGCTACCATATCAATACTTTCAAGGTATTCGAATGCTGTTCCAAGACAAATTCCACCAGCTATATGAGGTGTTCCAGCTTCAAATTTGAAAGGTAATTCATTGTAGGTTGTGCGTTCAAAAGTTACTTTTGAAATCATATCTCCACCACCTTGATAAGGAGGCATTCTATCTAATAAATCTTCTTTTCCATACAAAACACCAATTCCGGTTGGACCAAATACTTTATGGCTTGAAAAAACAAAAAAGTCACAATCTAAATCACGCACGTCAACTTTAATGTGTTGGATACTTTGAGCACCATCCACTAAAACTTTTGCACCTACAGCATGTGCTTTTTGAACTATTTCTTTTATTGGGTTAATTGTCCCAAGTGTATTAGAAATGTGAGTAATGGCAACTAGTTTCGTTTTCTTTGAAAGTAATTGTTCAAATTCTTCCATCAATAATTCACCTTTTTTATTGATTGGTGCAACTCTTAGAACCAAACCTTTACGAATACATAGCATTTGCCAAGGAACAATATTCGAGTGATGTTCCATAGCTGAAATGATGATTTCATCGCCTGCTTGTAGCAATTCACCGTAAGAAAAAGCAACTAAATTGATACTATCAGTTGCGCCTTTTGTGAAAATGATTTCTTCTGATTTCTTTGCATTCAAGTATTTTTGAATTCGAATTCTTGAAGCTTCATATTCAGTAGTTGCCTTTTGACTCATAAAATGCACACCGCGGTGGATGTTTGCATTTTCCTTTGAGTAAAAAAGGTTGATTGCGTCTAAAACTAATTGAGGTTTTTGTGAAGTCGCCCCATTGTCAAAGTAAACAAGGTTTTTACCGTATATTTTTTGTCGTAACGCAGGAAATTGTTCTCTAATTTCTTTTACGTTGAATGGTTTTTTGATTAAATCTGTCATAATGTTTGCAAAGGTACAAATAAGCTTATTTTGAATTGTTCTAAACAAGAATTTATTTCAAAATAAAACACAAACAATCTGAGTTTGTTCAAGAAATCAAGGTCAATTCGTTACAATAAACCTTTTACTCGAAGAAATTCGTCCAAAGCTTCCACATCTGAAAACAAAACTTCGCGTGCTTTACTACCTTGGAATGCACCAATAATTCCCATTCCTTCCAATTGATCGACAATTCTACCAGCGCGGTTGTAACCTAATTTCAATTTTCGTTGCAATAAACTTGCGGAACCTTGTTGGCTGATAACTACAATTCGAGCTGAATCTACGAACATTGGGTCAATTTCATTCATATCCATATCGCCCATTGCTTCACCACCTTCAGGAATATATTCAGGTAAGATTAACGCTTCAGGATAAGCACGTTGATTACCAATAAATCCACAAATTTCTTCTACCTCTGGAGTGTCCACAAATCCACACTGCAAACGTTTCATATCCGAACCTGTCAAAATCAACATATCTCCTCGACCGATTAACTGATCGGCGCCAGATGCATCAAGAATCGTTCGAGAATCAATTTTAGAAAGTACTCTAAAAGCAATACGAGCAGGAAAATTGGCTTTAATCATACCTGTAATTACACTTACAGACGGACGTTGAGTTGCTACAATTAAATGAATACCAATTGCACGCGCCAACTGAGCAATTCGCGCAATTGGATGTTCAACCTCTTTACCAGCAGTCATAATTAAATCCGCGAACTCATCAATCAAAACAACGATGTAAGGCAAATAACGGTGACCTTTTTCAGGATTCAAACGACGACCGATGAACTTACGATTGTATTCAATGATTGTTCTAACACCTGCATCTTTCAACAAATTGTAACGATCATCCATTTCAATACACAAAGAGTTCAAGGTATTTACCACTTTTGAAGTATCTGTAATAATTGCATCCTCTTCTCCTGGAAGTTTTGCAAGGAAATGGCGTTCGATTTTATTGTAAAGTGTAAGCTCCACTTTTTTCGGATCGACCAAAACGAATTTTACTTGTGCAGGATGTTTACGGTATAAAATTGAAATGATGATTGCATTCAAACCAACCGATTTTCCTTGACCAGTTGAACCAGCAACCAATAAGTGAGGCATTTTCGTTAAGTCAAAAACAAACGTTTCGTTGGTAATTGTTTTCCCCATTACAATTGGAAGTTCTCCGTCGAAATGCTGGAATTTATCCGAAGCAATCAACGAACGCATACTCACCATTTCAGGATTTGAGTTCGGAACTTCAATACCAATTGTACCTTTCCCTGGAATCGGAGCAATGATACGAATACCAAGTGCACTTAAACTTAATGCGATATCGTCTTCTAAGTTTTTGATTTTTGAAATACGAACACCAGGTGCGGGAACGATTTCATACAAAGTAACTGTAGGTCCAACTGTTGCCTTAATTTTTGCAATATCAATTTTATAATGCGAGAGGGTTTGAATGATTCGATCTTTATTCGATTCTAATTCTTCTTTGTTTACTGAAGAAACACCACTTGTTCCCCAATCTCTTAATAAATCAATCGGAGGAAGCACGTAGCCTTCTAAATCTTTGGTTGGATCGTATTCTCCGTATTCAGCAACTAATCCGTCAGCTAAATCCTCTTCATCCATATTTTTTTGATAAGTAGGAATTGGTGTTGTAAATACTTCCTCTTGAGCAACTTCAATTTCAAATTCATCTGAGCCAGAAAAATGTTCTTCTTCTTTCATTGTAACAATTAAGTCACCTTCCTCAAATTCATTTTCATCTTCTTCCAAAGCTAGTTCTTGTCGTCTTCTTTCTTCGTCACGCTTTGTGAAATCCACCGTTTCAGAAATGTCATCTGCTTTAATTTGATCATCTTTGATTGTATTTATAATAACTATATCACTTTCATTTTCTTGATCGTAGAAATTATCTTTTAAGTCTCTTCTGCTAATAACTTCAGGGGCTTTGGCATCTTTGGGTTTCATCAAATTATTTAGAATTTCACTGTAGTTTGGATTGAAAATTAAAGTGGTGACTACATATAAAACAACTAAACTTAATGTCATTGTACCAAAAGAACCAATCGTTAACTTCAACCATTCATTCAAATAGAAACCGAAAGTTCCACCAAGGTAATTGACAGTTGAGGCAAAGAAACCAAGGAATAAAGATGCCCACAAGGTATAAGTTAAACTTATGACATACGATTTTTTAATGTTAACGACCGTCAAATCAGTTAGTATTTTAAAACCAGAAATAAAGAGTAAGAAGCAAAAACTCAAAGAAGAAATCCCGAAAAGGCGATAGATTAAAAAGTGCGATGTCCAAGCACCAAATTTTCCCAACCAATTAGAAACAGGAGTTTGGTTCGTGTCAAAAAGGAAATCCACTAAACTTTTTTGAAGCAATCGATCTTGGTCTTTTGTCCAAGTAAAAAAGTAAGAAATACAAGCAAGAAATAGATAAATCGACAACAAAGTCATTAAAGAACCAGCAACGATTTTCACTTTTTGCTTATCGATTTTTTCAAACGGATTGATTTTGAAAGCTAATTTCGGTTTTGCAGAAGTGTCTGAAGAAGTCTTTTTATCCTCTTTCTTTTTTTTCGGATTGGCTTTTTTATCTTCGTTATTAATCGCTTCTTTTGGTATAAATTCGTTCTCTTCCATTTCAGTTTTTGATATCATACGAAGATAGAATAGAAGACGCTGCTAAAAGTTACGAATCTTTATTTGTATAAACAACGTTCTGTTAGTTCAAAAATAGGGATTCAATTCTTTTTTTTATAGATGAAAAACAATCCAATTACAAAAGAACAATAGCTATACAAAATAAGCGAGTTTTTGAAGCGTAAAAACGTACACTTAGTGTCAGAAATACACTATCTATCAAGGGTTTCAGAAAGTTTTAATACTAAAAAAAGTTACAAAAAACTGACCTTAATCAGGATGTAAATCAAAATAGAAGTTTACTTTTGCACGATAAACACAGCTTATTGCTAAATTAAATTAAAATTATGGAATTGTTAGGGAAATTTGGTTCAAATTCTGACTTAGGAGTTACTTTAGGATTGACGAACTTAGGCAATCAATTTTGGAACTTAACTCCAGCTGAACTAATTGAAGATTGCATTATCACTGGTGAGGGAATGTTAACAGATACAGGTGCTTTAGCAATTGAAACTGGAGAGTTTACTGGGCGTTCACCTAAAGATAGATTTATAGTAAGAGATGAAAAAACAGAAAATGCTGTTTGGTGGGGAAATGTAAATATTGGTTTTTCACCTGAACAATTTGATGCGCTTTATAACAGAATGAAAGCATACTTAACAGAAAAAGATGTTTACGTTCGTGATGCGTATGCTTGTGCAGACGATTCTTTCAGAATGAATTTACGCGTTGTTACAGAATTACCTTGGTCTAATTTATTTGCATACAATATGTTTTTGCGTCCAACAGAAGCTGAAATCGAAGATTTTACTCCAGAATGGAACATCGTTTGTGTGCCAAGTTTTAAAGCTGATCCAGCAATCGATGGAACGCGTCAACATAACTTTGCAATCTTGAATTTTACCAAAAAAATGATTTTAATTGGTGGAACAGGATATACAGGTGAAATTAAAAAAGGAGTTTTTTCTGCTTTAAATTTCATTTTACCTCACGAAAAAAATGTTTTATCTATGCACTGTTCTGCTAATATTGGCGAAGATGGTGATACAGCTATTTTCTTCGGTCTTTCAGGAACTGGTAAAACAACTTTATCGTCTGACCCTAATCGTCGTTTAATTGGTGACGATGAGCACGGTTGGAGTAATGACACAGTTTTCAATTTTGAAGGTGGATGTTATGCAAAAACGATTGACTTATCGAAAGAAAAAGAGCCACAAATTTACGATGCAATCAAATTTGGAGCTTTATTAGAAAATATCGGTTTTGAAAACGAATCTTCAACTCCAGATTATACAGATGGCACGATTACAGAAAACACGCGTGTTTCTTACCCGATTCATTTTATCGACAACATTGCGGTTCCTTCCATTGGTGGGTCTCCAAAAAACATTTTCTTCTTAACAGCTGACGCATTTGGTGTATTGCCTCCAATCTCTCGTTTAACGAAAGAGCAAGCAATGTATCATTTTATGTCTGGTTACACAGCGAAAGTTGCAGGAACTGAGGTTGGAATTACAGAGCCAACAACTACTTTCTCAGCAGGTTTTGGTGCTGCTTTCTTACCTTTACACCCAGCGAAATATGCTAAATTATTGGGAGATAAATTAGAAGGAACAGATATTAAAGTTTGGTTAATTAACACAGGATGGTCTGGTGGATCTTATGGTGTAGGAAGCAGAATGAAGTTGTCTTACACACGAGCAATTATTACTGCAGCTTTAACAGGGAAATTAAACGATGTTGAATTTGAAAATCTACCAGTTTTTGATTTGGCATTCCCAACTTCTTGTGAAGGTGTTCCATCTGAATTATTAAACCCAAGAAATACATGGGCAGACAAAGCTGCATTTGATGCAACTGCTAATAACCTAGCAGGAAAATTTGTTGCCAATTTTGAAAAGTTTGCCGCAGAAACAAGTCCTGAGATTTTGGCTGCAGCACCAAAAGTTCTTGCATAAATAGAACTTCATTCATCAATCAATCAAAATGCAGAGGTACTCCAAAAGAGTGCCTCTGTTTTTTTTGTTTTTTTGAATAATATTGAACAAAAAAAAACGCCTTTCGGCGTTTCTAATTAATTTTTACAAATCAAAATTCGTTGTTTCCCTATTTTCACAGATTCATTTGCTTTACTATAGTTGAGCAAAAATTGAATTGTAGAATTTAGAACTTTTTCGCTTGATTTGCTTGCCAATAAAGAATTTGTAGAGTAATTTTTTGTCATAGGCTAAATACGTTTTCATACAAAACGAATAGAATATTTTTTTATTTTAATTATTTCTATTTCTTTCTAAAAAAGAAGTAATTAGCAAATGTTTAACGGCCTCTTTTGTAGTTGCAAAGTAAACAATTCAAGAACAAACATCTAACTTTTTACACGAAATTCTAATTGAATTGAGATCTATTTTGCTTACAGTTGCGAAAATGATTGGCCTTGAATTTCTAGGTTTTAACTACTGAACTGAAATTGGTAATTTTTAGAATTTCTGTAAGAACATTCTTAAAAATTTCAGTTTCAGAAGGGAGTTAAAATTGTTCGCAACGAGTTGTAAATAATTACAGGACAGAAATTTGCGAACAAAAAGAAATTCAGAGCCTTGATTTTTTGTTTCTTTTTCATCAAGGAAAAAGAAAGGTAAGTTATTATATTAGCTCAAATAAGGATTTTATTAGGATGTTGTTTAACAAATGATTTTTTGATTAGTGTTAGAAAGCTTTCATTCAGTATATTTTAAACCCTTTTTAACTATATTTGCCATCATTTATTAATCAATCAACAAAATCAATTTAAGCATGAGTCATTCAATCAAACCAGGGGTTGCAACCGGAGATGAAGTGCAACAAATTTTTCAATATGCAAAGGAAAAAGGTTTCGCTTTACCTGCAATTAACGTTACAAGTTCAAGTACTGTTAACGGTGTAATGGAAACTGCGGCAAAACTAAAAGCGCCTGTTATTATTCAGTTTTCAAATGGTGGTGCACTTTATTTTGCAGGAAAAGGTTTATCAAATAAGGATGAAAAAGCAGCAATTTTGGGTGGTGTTTCAGGTGCAAAACACGTTCACCAATTAGCTGAGGCTTATGGTGCAACGGTTATTTTACATACCGACCATTGTGCAAAGAAATTATTACCTTGGATTGATGGTTTGTTAGAAGCAGGTGAAGAGCATTTTCGTCAAACAGGAAAACCGCTTTACAGTTCGCACATGATTGATTTGTCTGAAGAACCAATTGAGGAAAACATCGAGCTTTGCAAGCAATACCTTGCGCGCATGAGTAAGATTGGAATGACTTTAGAAATTGAGTTAGGAATCACTGGTGGCGAAGAAGATGGCGTTGACAATACAGACGTTGACAATTCAAAATTATATACACAACCAGAAGAAGTTGCGTATGCTTATGAAGAGTTGATGAAAGTTTCACCACGTTTCACAATCGCAGCAGCTTTTGGAAATGTTCATGGCGTTTACAAACCAGGTAATGTGAAATTGACACCAATCATTCTAAAAAATTCTCAAGATTTTGTTCAACAAAAATTCAATACAGGTGTTAACCCAGTCGATTTTGTATTTCACGGTGGCTCTGGTTCAACGGTTGAAGAAATTAGAGAAGGAATCAGCTATGGTGTTGTGAAAATGAATATTGATACTGACCTACAATTTGCATTTACTGAAGGGGTTAGAGATTACGTTGAAACAAAAATTGAATATCTTCGCACTCAAATTGGAAATCCTGACGGGGATGATATACCAAATAAAAAATACTACGATCCTCGTAAATGGATGAGAGAAGGAGAGTTAACATTTAATAAACGACTAGAACAGTGTTTCGAAGATTTGAATAATGTAAACACGTTATAATTTAAAAATAGAGAAAAATGAGTTGGTTTAAACGAAAAAAAGAAGGAATTACAACCTCTACAAGCGAGAAAAAAGAAACGCCTGAAGGATTATGGATACATTGTTCCAACTGTAAAACGTTATACACCACAGATGATTTTGCAACTAAGAATTTCGTTTGTGACCGATGT
>JBILQY010000298.1:0-3838 GCA_044372955.1 Crocinitomicaceae bacterium
GTTTTCGGAATAACCAAAAATCTTTAGTGTTTCTGTTGCGCTTTTATTAGTGGTTAATACTTGATGTTTTAACGCTAAATCAATTGCGTCTTCCCCCATTTTGCGATAAGTTGTCCATTTTCCACCTAACACGTTTATCAACCCACTCTCTGTTCGCTCAACGATGTGTTTTCTAGACAAGGCTTTAGACGACTTTCCTGTTGCAGAAATCAATGGACGTAAACCCACGAAAACACTTTTAACATCTGCTCGAGTTGGCTTTCGCGTCATATAGATTTCTGCATTTGCCAAAATAAAATCAATTTCCTCAGCTGTTGATTTTGGTTCATAAGTAACAGTAGCAACTTCTGTATCAGTTGTTCCAACAACAACATGATCATTCCAAGGCACAGCAAACAAAACTCTTCCGTCGCTTGTGTTAGGAACCATAATTGCGTTTTCAGACTTCAAGAAACTTTTATCTAAAACTAAGTGCACACCTTGACTTGGACGAATTTTTAATAAGGCATTTTCGTTGTCTAATTTCATTACTTTTTCTGCAAAAACACCCGTTGCATTAATCACAACTTTAGCGAAAATTGTATGAGACGAGTACGACAATGAGTCAATCGCCTCAACACCTACAATTTGATTATTCTCTTTAATAAATTTAGTAAAATCCATATAATTCAACACACAGCCGCCTTCAGCATCAATTGTGTGCGCCAAACTTATTGCCATTCTCGCATCATCAAATTGTCCATCGTGATAAATAACTCCTCCATTCAATTCGGTTTGATTGACATTGGGAATTTGAGCGATTGTTTCTTCTTTATTTAACATTTGAGATGGACCTAAACCCAGTTTCCCAGCCATTAAATCATAGATTTTCAATCCTACACCGTAAAACGGATTTGACCACCAATCATAAGTTGGAATAATGAATCGCATATTTCTAACCAAATGAGGTGCATTTCGAAGCATTAAACCCCGCTCTCTCAAAGCTTCTGTTACCAATGAAATATCTCCGTTTTTCAAGTAACGAACGCCTCCATGTACTAATTTAGTGCTGCGCGATGACGTTCCTTTTCCGAAGTCGAATTTCTCAATTAATAGTACTGATAAACCACGACTAACAGCATCCAAAGCCGTTCCTAAACCTGTTGCTCCTCCCCCAATTACAAGGACATCCCAACTTTTTGTTTCGGCAAGTTTGGTTAGATTTTTTTGTCTATTCATTTAGTGGTAATTTTTCCCATTCTTGCATTCCAAAGTGTCACTATTCGTTGTGTGTTTTCATTGTCTATAGGTTGGAACTCTGCTTCTTTTTGCCAAATTTTCTTCAATTCTTCCTGATCTTTCCAAAAACCAGTTCCTAAACCTGCTAGAAATGCTACACCCAAAGCTGTTGTTTCAGTTGTACTTGGTCGAATGACCTCTGCATTTAATAAGTCGGACTGAATTTGCATCAACAAATTATTTTTACTAGCTCCGCCATCCACTTTCAAAGATGAAAAAACAACTCCAGCATCTTTTTGCATTTCAAAGATAATTTCTCTTGAACGCATGGCAATAGCTTCTAAAGCAGCCCTTGCAATGTGGCCTTTTTCAGTTCCTCTGGTAATTCCCATAATTGCTCCTGTTGCGTTGGAATCCCAATAAGGCGCTCCCAAACCAGCCAAGGCAGGAATAAACGTTAAGCCGCCATTGTTTTCAACAGATCTAGCTAGACCTTCCACTTCTGATGAAGATTCAATAATTTGCATTCCATCACGAAGCCATTGAATCAAAGCACCAGCAATAAAAACGCTTCCTTCAATAGCGTAAGTTGTTTTTTCGTTTAACTGCCAAGCAATCGTAGTCAGCATTTTGTTATTTGACTTAACCGGATTTTCGCCCGTGTTCATTACACAAAAACAACCGGTTCCGTAAGTGTTTTTTACTTCACCAGCGTCAAAACAAATTTGTCCAAACAAAGCTGCTTGTTGGTCACCAGCAATTCCACTAATGGCAACGCTTGTTTCCCAATCTGCCAATTTTGCAAAACCTACAACACCAGAAGATGGCATAACTGTAGGCAAAATCGTTGACGGAACTTGCAATAAATCGAGTAATTCTTCATCCCATTTCAGTTCATGAATATTGTAAAGTAAGGTTCTACTTGCGTTACTTGGGTCAGTAACATGTGTTTGGCGTTGGGTTAAATTCCAAATCAACCACGTATCGATTGTCCCAAACAATAAATCTCCTTGTTCTGCTAGTTTACGATTTTCTGGCTTTTGGTCTAAAATCCATTTAATTTTAGTTCCAGAAAAATAGGAATCAACAACCAAACCTGTTTTCTCTTGAATTTTTTCTTCATGACCTTGGTCAACTAACTCCTCACAAAAAGCAGAAGTTCGCCTGTCTTGCCAAACAATCGCATTATAAACTGGCTGACCAGTGATTTTATTCCAAACGACTGTTGTTTCCCTTTGATTGGTTATCCCAATTCCTTCGATTTGATCTGGAGAAATACTTGCTTTAAACAACACCTCTTTTATAGCTTTGACTTGAGTTTCCCAGATTTCTAGTGGATCGTGTTCAACCCAAGATTCTTTTGGGAAATATTGTTTGAATTCGTATTGTGCAAGTGCAATTTGATTGCCTTTATGGTCAAAAATCAATGCTCTTGAACTAGTTGTTCCAGCATCAATTGCAAGTATATATGGTTTCATTTTTTAAATTTTGAATCTAAATTTAACTGAATTTTTAACGTGCTTTAGATAAATTAATGATGATTCTAAAATTTAAATTGTAATGATGTAAATTGGTATAAAACAAGAAAACGAATGTTTTGAACTTTTACAAAGTCAAAAACAAAAAAAGCCACAACTATTTCTAATTGTGGCTTTTGAAAATTTATTTAGGACAGACGAATTTTTCAATTGAAATTTGAGAAACTCTATGAAATCGATGTCAGCATTTTAGCAAAAAAAGTTTTTTATAATTGGTGAAAATTCTATTCTCTAATTCCTTAAATTAGATTTGCCTTTCACCTACTCACCCATCTTCACAAATTTCTTACGCACTTCTACTCCATTCACTTTTGCGGAGAAGACATAGTAACCATTCATTAAGCTTGAAATATCTATGTTGAATAAGAAATTGGCATCAGTTCCAGATAGTACTTTCTTACCACTTAGGTCTAAAACATTCCACTCAGGTTGAATTGAAAAATTCCCAGTAAATTCAATAGTTATTGACTCTTTAGAAGGATTTGGATAAACCAACATTCCGTTGTCCTCTATCAATTCCTCAATTCCGGCTGTTGATGGGGCAGTGCAAGCACATTTGTTTTTCACAACGTTCGTTTGAATCACTTCAGGCGCAGTGTAGGTTGCTTTTACCCAACACTTCTGACCATTTTGGTTTGCAGTAGTATTTCTGATTCGAATCGTATGCCAACCATCATAAGTTGCAACTTTATTAAATACTAAATTTCCTGCACCAGAGATAGAGTCTATTTGATTACAATCTTTATCTACTAAAATCAACGTAATCGAATTTACAGGTGAAGAAGGATATAATTCCAAGCCAATTTGCGAACCAGATTTAGCGAAAATTCGACCTACTGTTCTACAATCGCGGCTATTATTTGGCAATCTTCCACCTTGCTCCAGCGATTTGATGTGGCTGTCTCCTAGATCATCTTCCATTTCCCATTCTTGGGTAACAGACTTAGCTGGACGAACATAATTTTCTGTGATTCCTTGTGGTGCCCAAACGCAATATCCACGACGTCCTTGCGCTGCTGTACCATTGCATGGAGGAATGCTAATATTAACTTTTCCACCACCGTAAACCGTTCTTGTAGCAG
>JBILQY010000109.1:0-7853 GCA_044372955.1 Crocinitomicaceae bacterium
GCCATTTGCTCCCGAATAATCTACTAAGACCGTTCCATCCGCCCAAGAAGTTTGAACGCCATTCAAGTCTTGCCAAACTGTCCAATTATCTGTGATTCCGATTAATGCCTTTCCACCTCTTTCGATAACAAGTGCATCAGGAGCTTGCCAACGAACAAAGTAAGCACCTTCTTTGAATCGTAAATTTTGGTGACACCAAATCAAATTTTCAATGTCGCTTCTTGCTGGAAGTGTTGAATCTACATTTGGTCGGTGATTGAAACGATTTCCGTTGTAACCAATATTAAATAAATCTTCAAAGAAAATTTGTGGCGCACCATCGACAGAAAGTGCGATGGCGTGAGCTGCACTATTTCTTCCGTCATTTGGTTCAATTTGAGTTCCTAATTGCGAACCTGAATTCCAACCATTATAATTCCCTGAAGAAGTTAAAATTGGACGGAAAGTATCGTGATTATTTACAAAAGGTACTGTTCTATTTCTATTCGATTGTTGAGCAGAAGGAATGGTACTTAAATCGAAGTTTCCATTTCCGTTAACCATATTTTGGATTGCTCCTCGAATTGCAAAATCAAAGGTTCCCGAACGATCTTGAACTGAACTTACCCAAGAATCTAATTCTGATGCACCTCCAACCCATTCTCCAACTGAAAAGAAACTTTCTCCACCACTTGCCCAACCTGCGTTGTTTTGCATATTCCACAAAATATCTTCCATAGCATAAGCAGGAAAATGTTTCACAGCATCAATTCTAATTCCGTCCCAACCCACTTGTTTTTTGTACCAAATCATCCAATTACGCATTCCGTTTCGCATATAATCAGCTGATTGTGCAGGGTTATAAGTTGCGTTCGAACTCAAACCAAAAGCATTACTTTCATAAGACACATCTGGACCCCAATAAGGTGAATTAATCGCATTTGAACAACAAACATTGTTGTTGTTTGGATAAAAATTTTGCCAGTTTTTTGGAAAACGTCCTTCGCGTGTTAAGTACTGCGTACTTGTTTCATTCGTTGCTGGACTTCCGTACGCTACATAGCGAAAGTTTTTAAACTTAGATGTAGAACCATCGTCCATTGCAGCCGGGTCAGCACCACCAGAACCTGTTGCGCTACCTGCGTTTGTAACGTGATTTAATACAATATCTTGAATAACGTCAATTCCATTAGCTTTCAAAACAGCAACCATTCTTAAAACTTCGTCTTTGTCTCCAACGCGCGTTTTCAATGAATTTTTTTGCCATTTATCACCTAAATCATAGTGATCAAATGGAGAATATCCTACACTATTTGTTCCTGAATTTTTAATAGTTGGCGGAATCCAAACGGCATCCACCCCCATTTCTTTCAAACGTGGAGCAAGATCCGTTAAGTAATTCGCCCAACCATTCGGATAGTTGCTGTTCCAATAATCCCACCAAAATCCTTGTAAAACAATTTGTCGATTGGTTGGATTAACTTGGGCCGATGCATTTTGAAAAAAAGCAAATACAACAACAATTGCTAGAACTATTCTTTTCATTGTAATAATTTAAACGGTTTGATTTACTAAATTAATTGTTCTTTCCTCCGCCGCATTCAGGGTGATTTTTTCTGACAAAACATTCATTTCTAACGAAAAGTCACCTAAGTTTTTAAGTATAATTTCAGATTGTGAAACAGCTATTGATATAGGATTGTTCTTGTAAAGTATTTGAAATTTATAAGATTTCCAAGCTTCTGGGATTTTCGGGTTAATAGTTAACCCATTTTCGTAAATTCTAACCCCTGCCATACCTTCAACCACACTCATCCAAGTTCCAGCCATTGAAGTGATATGTAATCCTTCGTCTGCTTCGTGATTATAATCATCTAAATCTAAACGAGAGGTGCGTAAATACAACTCGTAAGCTTTGTCCATGTTGCCAATTTTAGCAGCTAAAATCACGTGAACACAAGGTGACAATGAAGATTCATGAACCGTTTTTGGTTCGTAAAAGTCAAAGTTTTCTTGTAAAGTTGCATGGTCAAAATGATCTTCAAATAAATACAAACCTTGAAGTACGTCTGCTTGCTTAATAAAAATTGAACGCAAAATACGATCCCAAGACCAATGCTGATTTATCGGACGTTGATTTTCAGGAATATCATTAGCTGACAATTGCTCTTTATCCATAAATCCGTCTTGCTGTAAGTAAACGTTTGTTCCTTCTAACCTTGGGAAATACACATTATCGATAATATGTTGCCATTTTTCTTCTTCGCCAGAAACCAAAACAGAATTTGAATCTTTACTGATTTGAGTATCGACTTCTAAAGCATATTGAATACACCATTTAGCTAGATAATTAGTGTACCAGTTATTATTAACGTTGTTTTCGTATTCATTTGGACCAGTAACTCCAAGCATTACATACGCTTTTTTACTTTCTGACCAATTAAAACGTTGCGCCCAAAAACGAGCGATTCCAACTAAAACAGGACGACCATATTGGGTTAAATAAGAAACATCACCTGTGTGGCGTACGTAATTGTAAATACCAAAAGCAATAGCACCATTTCGATGGATTTCTTCAAAGGTAATTTCCCATTCGTTGTGGCATTCTTCACCATTCATTGTAACCATTGGATACAAAGCTGCACCATCAGTGAAACCTAATTTAGCCGCATTTTCAATCGCTTTTTCTAAGTGATTATATCGGTAAATCAATAATTGTTTTGAAATCTCTGGTGAGGAGGTTTTTAGATAAAATGGCAAGCAATAAGCTTCTGTATCCCAATAAGTTGCACCACCATATTTTTCTCCAGTAAATCCTTTCGGACCAATGTTTAATTTTGCGTTTTTTCCTGTGTAAGTCTGATACAGTTGGAAAATATTGAAACGAATTCCTTGTTGTGCGGCTGTGTCTCCTTCAATTTGAATATCAGCGTTTTTCCAAATGTCTGACCAAGCAGCTTCATGTTCAGCTAAAAGCGAGTCAAAACCAGCGATATATGCATCTCTAACTTGATTTATTGCTCTTGCAATTATTGAAAATTCAGAATGACTTAAGGTTGAAACAATGGAAACATATTTTTTAAGTGTAAACTTCACACCTTTTTCAAGATAGTGTTCAAAGTTATTTTCAACATAAAACTCTTGTTGCGCTATATTTGGATGGATTTCCAACAATTCACTTTCTCGCCAGAAAGAAAAACGCATTGCTGTTGCCACGGCGAAATTTGTTTTTTTTGTTTTCGCACAAACGACTCCTTTTTTAATATCAACTTTTCGGCTGTCTTCTTCCCAGAAAAATTCATTGTAATTTGAATCGTGATTACTTACTTTTCCATCTAAATACGGCGTAAACTTGATATTTCCACTAAAGTTTAAAGGTGTTACGGAGTAAGAAATTGCAGCAACTTCTTCTCTGTGCATCGAACAAAAACGTAGCGAACTGACCTCAATCTCTTTTCCATTTGGAAATTTTGCTTTGAATTTTCTTGTTAAAGTACCTTTGAACATATCCAATTCACGGTAAAAAGAACTTACTTCACATGTATTCAAATCTAATTGAATTCCATCAATTTCGATATTGATTCCAATCCAATTACAAGCGTTCAAGACTTTTGCGAAATATTCTGGGTAACCATTTTTCCACCAACCTACACGCGTTTTATCTGGATAATAAACTCCTCCTACATAACTTCCTTGTAAGGAATCGCCAGTGTATTTCTCTTCAAAATTTGCACGTTGACCAAAGGAACCATTTCCAATACTGAAAATACTTTCAGCTTGTTTTTGTTTCGTAGGATCAAACGATTTCTCACTTATTTTCCAATTATCAATTTCAAATAAATTACGCATAGTCTTCTAATCTGAATTCAGTTAAATTGTTATAATATTTTGTTGCTATTTCTTTTACTTCAGGATTTCCAACACCAATATCTAAAAAACCACCTGCTCTTGCTGCTTGAATTCCACTAGCTGCATCTTCAAAAACGATACATTCCGCAGGTGATAATTCTAGTGCTTTTGCTCCGTTTAAAAACACTTCTGGATGTGGTTTTGGATCGCTTACTCCATTTCCATCAACTACAACATCGAAGAAATCAGCAATACCTAAAAGTCCAAGGATGAAATTTGCGTTTTTACTTGATGATCCCACTCCTAATTTTATTCCTTGAGCTTTTGCTTTAACCAATAAATCCATCACACCAGGTAATAAATCCGATTGATTCAACTCTTGAATGGACTCAAGGTAAAAATCATTTTTACTTTTTAATAGTGCATCAAATTCAGATTCAGAAATGAAAACATTCCCCATTTTAAGAATCATTTTCAACGAATCAATGCGGCTAATTCCTTTTAATTGTTCATTTTCACGCTCCGTAAATGGTACACCCAACTCATCGGCTGTTCGTTTCCACGCCACAAAATGGTTGTGTTCGGTAGTGACAAGCACTCCATCTAAATCAAATAATAATCCTTTAATTTTCATTTTTAATAGTAAAATTCAATATTCCAGCTAAAATCATTAATCCGCCACCTAACATTAAAGCATAAGCGGCATTTCCTCCAAATAAATGTTTTACAATCGGACCTGAAAATAAGGCACTAACAATTTGTGGTAAGGTGATAAAGAAATTGAAAACACCCATAAAAACACCCATTTTATCTGCAGGAATAACTCCCGACAACATTGAATAAGGCATTGCTAAAATGCTTGCCCAAGCAATTCCAATAAATATCATAGGAAGAATCATTGCATTTTTGTCTGGCATAAAATACATTAAAATTAATCCAATTCCACCCATCACCAAGGACAACATGTGTGTCCTAGATTTTCCCAGTTTTCTTGCAATCATTGGTATCAATAAGGCAAAAATTGCTGAAATACCATTATAAATTCCAAATAAAATTCCAACCCAGTCTCCAAGATTTTCACTAAGTGCCAATTGACCCAATGCGATTTTGTCACTTGGATTATCTTTTAAAGTTTCTTTCAAAGAATCAATAGAAGGTAAATCATACGTATGCTCTCTCAAAGCTGTTGTTGTGTAAACCCACATGCAAAATAGACCAAACCATGAAAAGAATTGAATCAATCCTAACTTCCACATAGTCATTGGTATGGTGAATTTCTCTTTGGGTTTGTCAACTTCAATTATTCCCATGTCGATACGATCTTGAGGAGAATATTCTTTTGTTTTGAAAATAGTCCACAAAATAGCTGACATAAACACAATCGCCCCGATGTAGAAAGAGTAAACTACGTTTGGTTGCACTTTTACATTGGGAAGATTATTCGCTACACCGAACCAATTATTAAGAATCCAAGGTAGAAATGAACCCACAACAGCCCCAATTCCAATTAATGCCGTTTGAATTGAAAAACCTTGTGTGCTTTGACTTTCAGGTAAATTATCAGCAACTAAAGCACGAAAAGGTTCCATTGAAATGTTAAACGATGTATCCATCATCATTAGGAATCCAGCTCCTACTAATAAGGCTGGAAAAACACTTGTGAATTTGTCCGCATTCGGCAACAATACAAGTGCTATACAAGCCAAAATTGCACCAGCCAAAAAATAAGGTCTTCTTCTACCTAAAGTTTTAGACCAAGTGCGATCGCTCCAATAACCAATTAAAGGTTGAACAATCATTCCAGTTAGAGGCGCAACAAGCCAGAACCAAGAAAGACTTTCAACATCAGCTCCGAAATCGGTTAAAATACGACTTGCGTTGCCGTTTTGAAGTGCAAATCCCATTTGAATTCCCAAAAATCCAAAACTCATGTTCCAGATTTGCCAAAAAGATAAATTAGGTTTTGTTTTATGCATGTTAGTTTTATTTGAGTTAATGAGGAATGAGAGAATGAGGAATGAGTTAATGAGGGAATGAGTTAATGAGGGAATGAGAAATGAGAAAATGAGAAAAGAAAGAAATTGACAATTTGCAATTCTTATTTCGCAATTCCTTATTTATAATAAACACGATATCCCCAAGCTTCTAATTCTGTTTCTAATTCTGCCTTCATTTTAGCTTTTTTTCCAGAAAACAATTCTTTATATTTTCCAGCAAGTAAAGCGTTATTCAATTTTACTTTTTGGTCATTTCCAGTCATGTTTATCATTACTAAAACTTTATTACCGTCTTTTTCTCTTGTGAAAACTAAAACATTTTTTTCGTCAGCAGCAGAAATAAACTTTACTTCTCCCCCATTTTCTCCATTCCACAGTGCTTTATTTGAACGATTTAATTGCAATAGTTTTGTGTAAAAAGGAACTAAATCCATTTTTATCCAATCGATTGAATCTTTTTCGAAGAATTTTAGTCTTCTGTCTAAAGATGTTTCTTGACCGTTGTAAACTAAAGGCATTCCTTCAAATGTTGCTGCAAAAACAGCAAAAGCGAATCGAGATTCCCCCATTCGCTCAATTTCAGTGCCATTCCAAGAATTTTCATCGTGATTCGATGTAAAGTTCATTCTATAAGCTGTCTTCGGATGTTTGTTATCTTTTACATAATTGTAAAAGGCTGTTACATCCTTTTTTCCTTTAGCAACATCGTTCATTATATGGTGTAAATTCCATCCATACGTCATATCAAACGCTTTGTGCATTTCCACTTCTTCAGCTTCTGCAAGCATAAAAACTTTTTTAGTCGCATCTAGTTCTTTGCGCGCATCAACCCAAAAATCAATCGGAACCCAGCTTGCTACATCACAACGGAATCCGTCAATATTTGCTTCCGTCAACCAATATTTCATAGAAGCAATCATTTCTTTGCGCATTTCTTTATTGTCGTAATTCAAATCAGCTACATCCCACCAGTCTGTTCCGATAGTTGGTTGAAGTTTTCCTAGTGAATCTAAGGTGTACCATTCTTTGTGACCTTGTTTAACCCACACATTATCCGGAGATGAATGATTTGCAACCCAATCAATGATAATTTTCATTCCTTGCGCTTGAGCTGATTTCACTAGTTGTTTGAAATCCTCTAAAGTCCCGAACTCAGGATTCACAGCCTTATAATCGCTAATTGCATAATAACTTCCCAAACCTCCTTTGCGATTTTCAACTCCAATTGGATGAATTGGCATTAACCATAAAATATCAACACCCATTTTTTTCAATCTTGGCAAGTGTGTTTCAAATGCTTTGAAGGTACCTTCAGGTGTGAATTGTCGAATGTTTACTTCATATATTGTGGCATTTTTCGCCCAATCTGGAGTAACATTTTGAGCAATGTTCTTGAAATTCATTAGAATTAGAAAAACAAATAAAAGCAGGTTTTTATTCTTCATATTATACTATTTCTGTGTTTAAAATATATTTAAGATGGTAAGCAACAAGTGCTTCTGCAGGTCTTCTAATTAATGAACCAATTGTTACATTATAAACTGCCGCTGCTTCTCTCAATTCTTGTTCAAAAATTTGAGAAATAGATCCTACAAAATTCACTTCTACGTCTTGGTAGTTTTTGTAACAAGTCACATGCACATCGATAAAACGCTTAAATCCTTCGCGCACCATATCCTTGAAATAAGGATTGTCTTTGTGTTTTGCGATAAACGGCATAAACGAAGCAATAAACACATTTGCATTTGGTTTCATGTAGACGTGATCTATTAAATCGTCTTTTGAAAGATGGTATTCAGCAATAAAATCTTGTTCGATTTCTTTTGGTAAACGGTGATATAAAAAATTAGCAATCAATTGTTTCCCGAAAAAACTTCCACTTCCTTCATCTCCAAGAATATATCCAAGAGCAGGAACTTCTTCTGAAAGATTTTCTCCATCGAAATAACAAGAATTCGAACCAGTACCAATAATACAAGAGATTTGAGGTTTACCACTGTAAGTTGCATAAGCACATGCCAACAAATC
>JBILQY010000387.1:0-3056 GCA_044372955.1 Crocinitomicaceae bacterium
TTTAGGGTGACGGAATCTAGTACTTTATCTATAGAAAATGTACAAAATCTAACAAATCCAATTATTTTTCCAAATCCAACGATTGGTGATTTCATTATAAAAGGTTCTTTGATTGGAGATGAAATTACCTTTATTGACATACATGGTAAAACAATTCTAACACAAGTGTTAAATGCAAACGAACAAAAAATCGAAATTGAAAACATCGAAAAAGGTACTTATTTTGTGCTTTTCAAAAACAGTTGTTTGAAAGTTATAAAGTATTAATTGTGCAATAATCCTTTAAAACGCCCGTAGTTTATAATCTTTACCTATTAATTTTGAACCAAATAAAATACAATGCAACTCGATTTATCAATAGTAGTTCCTTTATTCAATGAAGATGAGTCTTTGCCTGAATTGCATTCTTGGATTCAAAAAGTGGTCAATCAACATGGTTTTTCCTACGAAGTAATTTTTGTTGACGACGGTAGTAAAGACAAATCATGGAAAGTGATTGAGGAACTTAGACAAAAAGATGCGAATGTAAAAGGGATAAAGTTTCAACGCAATTACGGGAAATCAGCTGCTTTACACAATGGTTTTGAAATGGCTTCTGGCAAAGTAGTCATTACAATGGATGCTGATTTACAAGATTCTCCTGACGAAATCCCTGAATTGTATCGCATGATTATGGAAGACGATTTTGATGTTGTTTCTGGCTGGAAGAAAAAAAGACACGATCCAATTTCAAAAACAATTCCTACAAAATTATATAATTGGGCTGCTAGAAGAATAACAGGTATTTACTTACACGATTTTAATTGTGGTTTGAAAGCTTACAAATTATCCGTTGTAAAAAGCATCGAACTCTATGGCGATATGCACAGATACGTTCCTGCTTTGGCGAAATATGCTGGTTTTACAAATATTGGTGAAAAAGTAGTGCAGCATCAAGCACGAAAATTTGGAGTGACAAAATTTGGTTTAAATCGCTTTTTGAATGGTCCACTAGATTTGGTGACAGTTGCCTTTATGGGGAAATTTGGTAAAAAACCGATGCACTTCTTTGGCGCTTTAGGAACACTTATGTTTATTATCGGTTTAGGTATCGCCGTCTATTTAGGTGTAGATAAGTTGTTTATTCATAAAACTGCTCGAAATCTGGCAGAACGTTCCGAATTTTTTATCGGTTTAGTGGCAATGATTATTGGAGTTCAGTTTTTCCTTACCGGATTCATCGCTGAAATGATGGGTAGAAATTCTTCTACGCGTAATCAATACCTTGTAGAAAAAGAAATCAAGTAATGTTAGATTGGTCAGTCGATGAAAGTTGGACTCTATTTCTGGATAGAGATGGTGTTATCAACGAACGAATTATGAGCGGTTACGTTTTGGATTACAATGACTTTCATTTCAAACAAGGCGTTTTGGAATCATTTGCGTCATTAAGTTTAAAATTCAAATACGTTTTTGTGGTTACCAATCAACAATGCGTGGCACTTGAAAAAATTTCAGAAGCAGCATTAGCAGAAATTCACCACCAAATGAAATTGGATATTGAAAACGTTGGAGGTAAAATTACTCAAGTTTTCGCAGCCACAGAACTTAAAAATCAAGAGCCTTTTATGCGTAAACCTTCTATGGGAATGGGGAAATTAGCAAAAGAACTTTATCCAGCTGTTGATTTTTCAAAAGCGATTATGGTAGGTGACACCAATACTGACTTAATTTTTGGCAAGAAACTTGGAATGAAGACCGTGTTGGTTGTTACCGAAGAGAAAGTTTCCGTTAAAGCTGATTGTGTGGTGAAATCTTTGAATGAATTAAATCAATTGTTATGAACAAGTTTCTTTTCCTATTTATTTTTCTGCCTTTTTTGTCATTTGCTCAAGTAAATCAAAAAGATGCAAAGGGAAGAAAACAAGGTGCTTGGCAGAAAAATTATCCCAATAGCAACGTTCTTATTTACAAAGGTCAATTTAAAGATGACGTTCCTGTTGGTGAATTCACGTATTTCTACCCCACTGGCGAAGTGAGAGCAATCATTGAACATGTACCAAATAGTAAACGCTCTTATGGTTATTACTATCACAAAAACAAAGAGTTAATGAGTGAAGGTCCGTTTTGGGATCAAAAAAAAGATTCTGTTTGGGCAAACTATAATCCAGAAGGTTATGTAATTGGCACTGAAGAATACAAAGAGGATAAGTTAAATGGAAAACGTGTACTTTACTTTTTAAGAAGTCAACAAGAGTCTGGAAAGATGGATATTCTTTCAATTGCCTTCTACAAAGACAGTGTATTACATGGTGAATTCAACGAGTTTTTCTCCAATGGCAAATTAAAAAAATCGGGAGTATATACAAAAGGGTTGAAAACTGGAGAATGGCGCGAATTTGATATGAATGGGAATTTGACAGGAAAAGTCCGTTACAAAGATGGATTGCCACATGGATGGGCCTATGCTTACAATGTTAAAGGGCAAAAAACAAATGAAACCATGTATCAATATGGAATTGCCCTCAGAGGAAAAGAACTCGAAGAATTTTTATTAAAATGTGAGAAGCAAGGTATTGACCCAAATCAATAAGTTTTGTACTTTTGACTCGTATGAATAATCAATTACGACTTTTCTTAATTACGGCAATATGTTCCTTTTTATTTTTAAATTCCTGTAAAAAAGAACTTGTAAACAGTAATCAATTTCTTTATAACTCCTATTATTCATTGAAAACAGGAACTTATATCGAATACGATGTAATGGAAGTTATACATGATGAAAACGCTTCTATACAACATGATACTTCATACTACCAACTAAAATGTGTGATTGAAGACACCTTTACTGACAACGCAGGCAGATTGGCTTATAGTTATGTTCGTTACAAAAGAAGTAATAATTCTGATTCCTGGATTCAAACAGATTTGTGGTCAACAATTGTTTTTAACAACAAAGCTGAATTAGTGGAAGAAAATCAACGAATTGTAAAATTGGTTTTCCCAGTTTCTGAATTTACAACTTGGAATGCAAATCAATTTAACAGCGATCCAAAACTTGATTGTAATTATACTAA
>JBILQY010000388.1:0-3051 GCA_044372955.1 Crocinitomicaceae bacterium
TTTTTATTTCAATTAACAGTACGTTACAAATTTCTTTTAATTGATTTAATTTAGTTTTTCTAGCTTGTAATAATTGCGGAATAATCGGCTTTGAAATTAATTGATGATGCAAATCAAACAACTGCTGTTCTAGTGCTTCTTCAGCTGAATCAAATTCGTCAAGTCTAAGTAGCGTTTCTGCTTCTTTAATTGACACCGCCTTTGTTTTTACGCATTTTGATATTTAGAAATTCTACACCAAGGGCATAAACCATCGCAAAGTAAATGTAGCCTTTTGGTATGTGTTGACCGAACGACTCTGCAATTAATAACACACCGATTGTCACCAAGAATCCAAGTGCAATCATTTTAATAGTTGGACGCTGATTAATAAAATCACTAATTGGTTTAGAAAACAGCAACATCACAATCATTGAAAGAACAACTGCAATAACGATAATTACCATTGGATTTCCATGTGTTTCGTGAGATATATCGTTCGTCATACCAACAGCGGAAATAACCGAGTCAAAGCTGAAAATAAAGTCAACCATTACAATTTGAAATACAACTGAACTCAATTTTTGCTTCTTTTTCTTTTCAGGACTATGGTGTTCTTCTTCGCCTTTTACACTTGCGTGCATTTCAGTTACCGATTTGTAAATCAAGAATAAACCTCCAATTAAAAGTACTAAACTATGACCAGTGAACTTAATTTCATTAACTGTGAATAAAGCTGTTTTATCTAAAGTCATAATCCAAGATATCACACTTAAGAGTAAAATTCGAATAATTAAAGCCAAGCTCAGACCTAGAATTCTTGCTTTTTTCTGATCTTCACGCACTAATTTATCGGTAATTATAGAAATGAAAATGATGTTATCTATACCTAAAACGATTTCTAGTAAGGTTAAGATAATCAAATACATCCATCCTTGAAAGGTGAGTAAAATGTCAAATACTTCCATAATTAATTTCGAATAATATTAAAAAATTGGGTTAAGTTTTCTGCGTTTTGTTCCGCATCTGTAAATACTTCTAACAACTGAATCTCATTCTCGGGATCCAAAAAATCAGGTAGCAAGTTTACGAAATCTTCCATTACTTTCACAGTTAAAGTTTCGATTCCATAAGCATTGGCAACAGCTGCAACGTTTTGGGTATGTTTTGCCTCAAAGTATGCATCGCGCTGTTTGGAGGTGGCAGGACCTGGAATAATTCTAAAAATTCCCCCACCAAAATTATTTATCACAATGATTTTAAGGTTTTTAGGGAAATTAGCTAACCAAAAGGAATTGCTATCATAAAGGGCTGAAATATCACCGGTCACGAAATAATGCATTTTTGTTGGGTTAGCAATTGCAGCACCAACAGCAGTACTTGTAGAACCATCAATTCCGCTTGTTCCACGATTTGATTCGTAACGAATGTTTTTGATTGGGTCAAATAATTGGGTGTAGCGAACTACTGAACTATTTCCAATGTGAAGTACGGAACGCTCTGGTAAACAGTCAAATAAATGATAAAATACATGGATATCTGTAAACGAAGGTAAATTCATGACGCAACTTTCAATAGCATCTTTTGCGATTAAGTCAATCGATTTCCATTTACCAAAATAATTCAGTTGACTTCTCTTAAAATCCAATTGATTGACAGTTTCAAAAAATTGATTTTCAGCTAGTTCGATTGTGTCACTCAAACATTGATACGTATCCATAAGTGGGAAATCATAACCAATTTTCCAGTGATTTTTTGGTTTAGCTTTACGTAAAAAGGATTTTATCTTTTTCGAAACAACTGCACCACCAAGCGTAATCAATAAATCGGGATAAAAATCTGTTTCGTTGCTTATTCCATTTAAAACGCGATCAATGCAATGAATGAATTTCTCACTTTGAATATTGGACGTATTCTCTACTAAAACAACCACATTTGAGTGATTACTAAATTTCTCAAGTGCTTGTTGTAACAAGTTATTTTCGGGTAATTGACCGCATAAAACAAGAATTTTACTTTCTTCTAAAATGGGAATAATGCGTTCACAAAAATTACTGGACAATACCGTTTCTGTTGGATTGGTATTGAATTTTCGTGCGAAATTGTGTGTTTTTTCAATGGTATTGTATAGCGGTTCGTTCAAGCCAATGTTAAAATGAACAGGGCCTTTCCAATTTCCAGTTAAAATACTAAAAGCGCTTGCTGTTTCGCGTTGAGCGTACCAAATGTCGGTTTCCGTTTCTTTACCATCCGTCAGATTTACTTCATAACGAATGTGATTTTTATAGACATTGCGCTGTACAATTGTTTGACCATCACCTTGGTTGATCCAACTTTCAGGACGATCAGCTGTAATTACCAACAAAGGAATCGAGCGGTAATAAGCTTCGGCAACAGCAGGATAGTAATTTAAAGACGCAGTTCCAGAAGTGCAACAAAGGGCGACAGGTTCTTGTAATTCTTGTGCCATTCCCAAGGCGAAAAACGCTGCACTTCGCTCATCGTGAATGATATATGTTTCATAAAAAGGATTTTCATCGAAGCTAATTGCGAAAGGAGAATTGCGCGAACCGGGTGAAAAAACGATTTTTCGAATTCCATGTGCCTCACATTGATCCACCACCAATTGCACCATTAATTTATCGCTAGTTAGCATGCCGTAAAATTACAATTTTTGAACAAGGTCGAGAATGGTTTTGCTTTTATTTTCGGTTTCTTTCCATTCCAATTCTGGATCCGAATCTTTTGTGTAGCCACCACCTAAATACAAATGAATGCTACCGTTTTTAATTTGTGCACAGCGTAAATTTACGTAAACAGAAGCTTGATTTTCAGCTACTAAACCAATGTATCCAGCGTATAATTCACGTTGATGCTTTTCTAAGGATTCAATAAGTTCTAAAGAAAGGTGCTGCGGCAAACCACTAACTGCAGGAGTAGGGTGGAGGGCTTCCAAAAAATCAAAGGTAGAATTTGAACCAATCGAAAAGATAAAGTCTGTCTTTAAGTGTTTTACAGGTCCTGCTTGGTGTTCGTAAGGTCCATTTTTTTCTAAATCTTCTATTTTAAATT
>JBILQY010000041.1:0-11616 GCA_044372955.1 Crocinitomicaceae bacterium
TGCATCTAACACCACATGGAATTTCACTAATACCAATTTTTACACAGCTACCAACGGATCGTGTACGAGTTGTCGTTTCGCTGGAGTTACAATGGTGCCTTCAATAACTGCAAATTTGGCTTCAACAGTAGGTTGTGTTGGAACACCTTTATCCGTAACTGCTTCTGCACTTCAAACAAACGTCAACTCTTCCTTGACGTATGAGTGGTTTCAATTGAACTCTTCAGCACCCTATGTAGATTATTATAACGCAATATCTGTAAGTCCTCCTTCGTCATCACCAACATACACTCCAACTGTCGCAGGAAGGTATTTTTGTAGAGTTAAAGGAGGTTCTTGTTCTTGGTATAATACTCCTGTAGTTACAGTTAACGATCTACCTAGTGTTAATGCTTCAGCTGGTACATGTTCAGGTTCTAATACAGCAGATATAACAGGTACAATTTCTGGTGCAACAGCACCTTATTCAATTAATTGGACGGGTGGTTCAAGTACATTAAATCCAGCAGGAAACTTCTCAATTATTGGATTAAGTTCAGGCACTTATAATATAACTGTTACCGATGCTAATGGTTGTTCAACTTCAATCCCAACCCCTATAACAATTAACTGTGGAAGCAGTTGTACTAACCCAACAATTGATACGCAACCAACAGACATCACAGAATGTTTGAATGCCGCTCAACAATTGTCTGTAACGGCAACAGGAGCAACTTTAACTTATCAATGGTATTCCAATACAACAAATAGCACGACAGGTATTGATGTAACAAATCTAGGAAGCTCAAATGGAGCTCAAACGGCAACATACACCCCTCCAAGTGGCACAGCAGGAACGATCTATTACTTCGTGATTGTCAATTCAACCACTTGTGCAACGACTTCAAATCCAGTTACGGTAGTAGTGAATCCAAACAACACCGCAGCAACGCCACCAAGTTCAACAACTGTATGTTTAAACGCGGCCATTGCTCCAAGCATCACGATTACAACAACTGGCGCAACAGGAATTACGAATGATGGAGTAAGTGGTGCGAATGTTTTACCAGCAGGTGTTTCTGCAACATGGGCATCTAATACAATAACTATTTCTGGAACACCGACTGTAAGTGGAACATTTAACTATTCCATTCTATTAACTGGAGGTTGTGGAACAGTGAATGCAACAGGAACGATAACAGTTCAAACGCAACCGAGTATAATTTTCTTGAGTCCACCTTAGAATCATGCTTGATTCCGCCGCGTCGGATGATTGGATTTTCATTCAAAGGAAAATTATACCGAAATCTTTACTCGAAGTGAGAATTGGTTTCCTCCGTCAGCTGACGGAGGACTAAGGTCTGACGACTCTGACGAGTATCAGACTCCGTCAGAGGGGATGACATTGAAATCTAAGTCGAAGAAAATCATACCGAAATCGTTACTCGAAGTGAGAATTGGTTTCCTCCGTCAGCTGACGGAGGACTAAGGTCTGACGACTCTGACGAGTATCAGACTCCGTCAGAGGGGATGACATTGAAATCTAAGTCGAAGAAAATCATACCGAAATCGTTTCTCGAAGTGAGACCGCCGTTGCGAATGGTTGCGATTCCAACTCGAAGGAGATTCCTCCTTCCAGTCGGAATGACTCTTTCCCAGTGGTTTTATGCGAAAATGCGAAGCATTTTCGCCAACTCCCTCTAAACCGAAAGTCATTCCGAACGAAGTGAGGAATCTTTTTGGTTGACATTTAATACAAAGCAAGGAGATAAATTTTTAATTTGGGATTTTCACTCAAAGGAAATCAAAGAAATTTTCAATTTTTAATGTTTAATGTTTAATGTTTAATTTTGGATTTTCACTCAAAGGAAATCATAGTAAATCTTTACTCGATGGAGATTCCTCACCATTTTTGGAAGGGCTCTTTCTTAGTGGTGTTATTTAACTCTTTCACTGTCGAGTTAAAGTTCATCTAACATTTTAATTACTTCTGCTCGTTTACGTGTTGAAACAGGAACTAATGCACCATTTTGCATAATTAAATGTCCACCTTCTGATTTTACAAATTCACGGATATAGCGTGCATTAACCAGATGGGAATGATGAACACGGAAAAACTTTTGATCTGCTAACAAATCCTCAAACTCTTTTAACGTTTTTGTGACAACCATTTCTTTATTGTCTGCAAAATAGAAAATGGTATAATTGACACTACTTTCACAGCGTACAATTTCGGATATAGTGACAATGTGTATTTTATCTTGTGAATGTAACGCTAAACGTTCCGTCGGTTTATGATTACTCTTTAAACTTTCTTTTAATAATTTATATTTTGCATTTTCATCTACTTGTTGTTCTTTAAAACGTTTCAATGCTTGTATTAATTCGTCTGGATCAACAGGTTTTAATAAATAATCAATTGCCGCATATCGAAAAGCTTTAATTGCATGGGCATCAGAGGCAGTAATAAAAATTATTTTAAAATGAATTTGGGGTAATAAGTCCAATAAATCAAAACCATTTCCGTCTTGCATTTGGATGTCTAAAAATACAATATCAGGTTTCGTTTTCTGTAATAATTTCGCTCCTTCAACAACGCCACTTGCTTCACCAATCACTTCAATTTCTGGCGCATACTCATGCAAATCTCTTTTTAGAGTAATGCGTGCTTGTTCAATATCATCAATTAAAATGGCCTTTATCATGTTAGAAAACAAATTTAGTGTTTATGCTCAGATGATGTTAAACAGTAAAGAACTATTGTACTTTTTAAGTATAAACTCTTGACTTCTTTTTTAGCTATTTTCCTACTAACCTGAGTTCGATTATTAAAATTGGATTCAGACCGCTCAGAAACAATGAGTTACTAATAACATTTTTGAAAATGTATCGGGATACATTGAGAAAGGGTTATGAAGTAAATCGTTGTTTATCAGCGGAATAATTAATCACTTTGCATAAAAACCAGTTATCCATCCTTGTTCCCTCTTGATTTAGCCCGCTACCGCGTAAGCAGCAACGAAGTTAAATCTTCAAGTGAACGCCTTGACTAACAGATTTTTATGACAATCTGAATTCCGATTTTACTATCGAACTCAGGTTACTATATCATTACAAGTACCAACTTTTTTATAGATAAGAGCTTTTATTTGAAGCGAAAATAAAGTAAAAAGCAACTAGCTTTTTTTCTTATCCTAAAACCATCAGTTTTCTATAGCACTTTGAATTCAGTTTTTACTCCTCACTTTTCACAGAATTAATTTCCTCAAATGAAAAACCCCGCGAAGCTAAATAGCGCAAGATTTTTTGTTTTTTGGTCCAAGGATCTTTTTCAGATTTGAGTTCTTGGGATTTTTTCTCGTAAAGTGAATGAAGTGCGTGTGAGTAATCCAACTCATTGATTGAATCCAAAGCTGATTTAATAATTGCAGCTTCTACGTGCTTTTGTATTAAACCGGCTTTAATTTTTTGCTTACCCCAACGCTTAATACGTACTTTTCCTTGACAATAAGCTTCCGCAAATCGTTCTTCGTTCCAAAATTTATTGGTTTTTAAACTTGAAATAATGGACGTTTTTTCACTATCCGATAAATCGAATTCTTCTAACTTATTTTTGATTTCAAACAAACACCGCTCTTGGTAAGCACAAAAAGCTTCCAGTTTACGTGTTATGCTATCTATATCAGACAAAGCAATAGATTAAAGTACGATTTCTTCGTTGTTTTTATTTACAAACGAATACTGAAGTAAATGATTGGCAGCAATTCCACGAACAGGAACCCATTTTTTGTATTTGAAAAACCATTTCATTTGCTTAGAAAGCAAACCTTTTTTGAAGAATGCCTCCAAGTAAGGATGAACTAACAAAGCAACCTCTTTCTCTCTTCTGTCTTCCAATAAGAAATGTAGATTCGATTCGATTTCGTCTGAGAACAAAATACTCGCTTGAATTTCGCCGCTACCATTACAAGTAGGACACATTTCAGTTGTTTTAATGTCTGTCTCTGGACGAACACGTTGGCGCGTAATTTCGATTACACCAAACTTAGATGGTGGTAGAATATTGTGTTTCGCTCGATCGGACTTCATCAATTCCTTTAATTTTTCATAAAGTAATTTGTTGTTTTCCTTGTCGTGCATATCAATAAAGTCCACACAAATGATACCTCCCATGTCGCGCAATTGGAGCACACGTGCAATTTCTTCCGCAGCTTCAGAGTTGGTAGCTAATGCATTTGATTCTTGTCCGTCGGCACCTTTTCGGTTCCCACTGTTGACATCAATCACGTGCATTGCTTCTGTGTGTTCGATAATCAAATAACCACCACTTGCCATTGGTACTTTTTTACCAAAAAGGGTTTTTATTTGTTTATTGATTCCGAATTTCTCAAAAATATCGAGTTTTCCGTCGTAGAATTTTAAGATTTTTTCTTTTCCTGGAGCAATTGAACCAATGAATTCCTTCATTTCGTCCAATAATTTACCGTCGTTCACATAGATATTTGTGAAATCAGCATTCAATAAATCTCTTAGAATTGAAGTAGTTGTATTGAGTTCACCCAATACGCGTTTTGGAGGTTGCGCACCTTTCATATTGGCGTGCATTGTTCTCCATTTATCCATCAAATTATCTAAATCGGACTCTAAATCTGCTGTAGATTTATGTTCGGCAACAGTTCGAATGATTACACCAAAATTTTTGGGTTTTATGCGTTCCATCAAATCTTTCAATCGATCTTTTTCTTCGACGTCTTTGATTTTTTGGCTTACAGAAATTTTATCAGAAAATGGTACTAATACCAAATACCTTCCAGCCAAAGTAATTTCGGAACACAAACGCGGTCCTTTGGTGGAAATAGGTTCTTTGGCAACTTGCACCAAAATAGGTTGGGAAGAGGAAATAATGTCGCCAATTTTTCCTTCTTTCGCGATTTCTTTCTCGGATTTAAAATACATTAAGTCCGAAGCGTTTTGCTTTCCGTGAAGTGTATCTTTTACAAACTTGCTGAGGGAATTAAACTGAGGACCAAGGTCGAGGTAATGCAAAAACGCATCTTTTTCATAACCAACATCTACAAAGGCTGCATTTAAACTTGGAACAATTCTTCGAACACGTCCTAAATAAATATCGCCAACTGCAAATTCAGAATTTCCCCTTTCCTCATGTAATTCGATTAACTTTCCATCACGCAACAATGCAAGCCATACACCGTTTGAACGGGCATCGACAACTAATTCTAGATTCACAATGTGATTTTTAATTAAATAATGAAAGCTCAATGAACAATCACTGAGCTCCCTTTTTCATTTACATTGGAAGACTATTTTTTCTTCTTGTGACGGTTTTTTCTTAGACGTTTCTTACGCTTGTGCGTAGCCATTTTATGTCTTTTTCTTTTTTTACCACTTGGCATAATGTCGTGTATTAATTATTATAAAGATGATTGATTCTAAACAAAAACACTCCCTTCATCAAAAAAGGGAGTGCAAAGGTAATAAAATTTTATAAAAAATTTAATTGCTCAAATTATTTAACGACAACTTTATTTTTTACTTCCTCAACAAATGTTTTTGATGGTTTGAAAGAAGGGATGTTGTGAGCAGGAATGATGATCGTTGTGTTTTCTGAAATGTTTCTTCCCGTTTTTTGTGCTCTTTCTTTCACAATAAAACTTCCAAAACCTCTCAAATAAACATTTTGACCATTTGCCAAAGATACTTTAATGGCGTTCATGAATGCTTCAACAGCTCTAAGAGCTTCTGCTCTTTCTAATCCAGTTTCATCTGCAATTCCTGCAACAATGTCTGCTTTTGTCATTTTAATTAGAGATTAATAGTTATTAATTTATTCTTGCGTTTGCGGGCACAAAAGTACCTCTAAGATTGTTTATATTCTTAATTTTCATGAAAAATTTCACATATTTTATCATAAATGCTTCAATTTCAAGACATAATCACCGATTGGTACGATAAAAACAAGCGTAATTTGCCTTGGCGCAACACCAATAACCCCTACTTTATCTGGTTGAGTGAGATTATTTTACAACAAACACGCGTCGATCAGGGGCTTCCTTATTTTGAAAAATTCGTGAATCATTATCCTTCTGTGGATGAACTTGCTAACGCTGAGGAGCAAAATATCTTAAATGATTGGCAAGGTTTGGGTTATTATAGTCGTGCGAGAAACCTCCACAAAACAGCTAAAGAAGTGGTTGAAATCAATCAAGGAAAGTTTCCAGAAACCTATACTGAATTACTTAAACTCACAGGAATTGGACCTTACACCGCAGCAGCAATCGCTTCCTTTGCATTTGATGAAGTTAAAGCGGTAGTTGATGGAAATGTGTATCGGGTGCTAAGTCGCGTTTTTGATATTGAAGAAGCAATCGATTCCACGCAAGGAAAAAAAACGTTTGAATTACTTGCAAATGAACTAATTGACAAGAAAAATCCTGCTACTTACAATCAAGCAATAATGGAGTTTGGAGCGCTTCAATGTGTTCCTGTAAACCCCAATTGCGATGTATGTCCCTTGCAATTTCAATGCCTTGCATTTAAGAATAAAACAATTGCACAGCGACCTGTGAAAGCGAAAAAAACGAAAGTTACAGCGCGTCATTTTGTTTACTTAATCGAACTATCTGCCTTTAAAACCATTCGCATCGAAAAACGGGAGGGCAAAGGAATTTGGCAGAATCTATATCAGTTTCCACTTATCGAATTTGATTCAACCGATGAAAAAACAAATTTCCTCGCCAAGCTAGATGCTAAATTCATTTCTCAGGAATACAAACATATTTTATCGCACCAGCAACTATTTGCACATTTCGCGGTTGTTGAACCATCAAATGAAATTCCAGAAAATCAACTTGAAATAAATCTTTCGGAATTGTCAAATTTCCCGATTCCAAGATTGATTGATAAATTTTGGGAAGAGCATTGTGGGTTGGTTAAGGGGTTGTGATTTTAAGTTGTTTTTAACAGATTTCAAGATTATAAACCAAAAGTGTTTTAGGAGGTTTGGAAAGGTCAATAGAAAATCAGAAAAAAACAATCAAGTACAATTGATAATTTAGAAAATTTATAACTCAAACACATTTTATAGCCAGTCTCTAACAGACCAATTTCATTGAATCAATCTCAATAACAGCAGTTTTTATTCCCTTGGCTTTACCAACATGGCAACCCCATACAAGGGCAGATTGGTCATCCAAGATTCTTCGCGGTAGTCAGAAAGTGAGGTTCTGAAACAAGTAATTTCAGGATGCTTATTATGAAATATTTTGAGGGATTTCGCTTGCAAGTTTTCGGAGGCTTTCACTTCTAAAGGGATAATTTGTTGTTCGTTTTCTAAAATAAAATCTACTTCTGCACCACCACTGTCATTCGCCCAGTAAAAGAGATTTTTCACCCCTTGCGACTTTAGTTCTTGCACAACATATTGCTCTGTTATTGCTCCTTTAAATTCCATAAATAGTTGGTCGCCAGCAATCAATGTTTTCGGACTTACTCCGCCCATTGCCGCCAATAATCCTACGTCGTGGGCATAAGCTTTAAAAATATTCAAATCAGCGTAAGCAGATAATGGAAAGTTTACTTTTGCTGTGCGTTGAACGCGATAAATCAAGCCATAATCCTCAAGCCAGTTAAGCGCCATTTCAAAATCCTTTGCACGTGCACCCACACGGATTTGACCAAAAATAAATTTCTTGTTTTCCTTGGCCAATTGACCGACTATACTATTCCACACCATCCGGATTCGAGGAATAATTTCAGAGGAGGTATGCTTTGAAAAATCGTTGTCGTACGCCATTAAAATTGCTTCTTGTATCTCCCTTACTTTTGCGAAATTGTTGGTTTCAACAAATGTTTGAACAGCCTCAGGCATTCCACCAACGAAGTAATATTGCCGTAATAATTCGATTACCTTAGTTCTTAAATTTTGAAGCAGTTGCCACTCATTTTGTGTAATTAATTGGGCTAATTTTTCATTTCCAGTGGCTTGTAAAAACTCATGGAAAGACATCGGATATAAGCGCAAAAAATTCACTTGCCCTACTGGAAATGAAGTTTGCGCCTTTACTGCAATACCTAGCAGTGAACCCGCACCAATGATATGTAATTCATTGACTTCTTCATTGAAATACTTTAAAGCTGTCAACGCTCCTTTCGCTTCTTGAATTTCATCAAAAACTAAAAGTGTTTTCCCAACTACTATTTCTTTATCATAAAAAGCTTCCAGCACTTGAATAATTCGTTTGGGTTGGTAATCTTGCTCAAAAAGGGTACGTAAAGAAATTTCCTTTTCGAAATTGACGTACAAAAAGTTCTCAAAATATGAATCACCAAAATGCCGAATCAACCAAGTTTTACCAACTTGACGTGCACCAAAAACAAGCAACGGCTTTCTTTTAATGGAGTTTTTCCATTCAATCAATTGGTTTACAGCTATTCTATTCATTTTTTTTCGCTTTCATAAAACAAATTTACATTTTTTCGCACGACTTTTTGTAAAATATCACATTTTTTCGTACGACTTTTTGTGTTAAGTAACATTTTTTCGTAGGACTTTTAGAAATGAATCGATTTTGTATTCAAAAATTGATCTACAACGACAAAAAATTACCTCGGTCTTTTTCAGTAACTTATTTGTTTAAAAAAGCTTCCAGTTGTTCTTGTTTTGAAAGTTCAAGTAAGTACTTGGAAACAAACAGTTGCTTGTCCATTTCTGCTATTGCATATTCTTATTGTTTTTTACCTTTTTCAGTGCAGCGTAAAATACCAATAACTGAGTTGTCAAATTTCCCAATTCCTCCTTTGATGGGTAGATTTTGGGAAGAGTGTTTTGGATTGGTAGATGGTTTGTGATTTAAAGTTGGTTTAACAGATTTCAAGATTATAAAACCACAAGTGTTTAAGGAAGTTTAGAATAGAAAATCAGAAAAGAAAAACAATCAAGTACAATTAATTAATCAAAAAAATTATAACTCAAACACATTTTAAAACAATACCAATTTTAGGTATTTTTGTAAAAAAGTTATATGAGCAAAAACACATCTATTACTTTGGGTAGTTATTTTGATCAGTTTATTCAAAATCTTTTAAAAGAAGGGCGCTACAAAAACGCGAGTGAGGTAGTTCGCGCAGGATTGAGATTACTTGAAGAAGAAGAAAAAAAGATCATCGCTTTACGTCAGGCTATAAATGAAGGTGTAAATAGTGGAATAGCTGAAGATTTTGACCCAGACGAGCATTTAAAATTGATGAAGTCTAAACGAAAATAAATGGCAAAGTTTAATTTTACAAACAATGCTGTTGAGGATTTAACTAATAGTATGATTTTACACTTTTGAAACTTAATTTGAAAAGCTGGAATACAACTGTTTTAAATTATTATTGACTGGGAAAAAATCGCAAAAAAAGCAAAACACATCATAAATTTATCTATATTTAACTGGGAAAACTAACTAAATTTCCAAACCCAACCCTTCTAAAATGCTACCAAAAAACTAGTCAAATACTAAAATGAAAGACAACAAAAAATCGAAATCAAAGGAAATAATTCGCTCTTCATCAGCAGAATACTTAACTTTTATTGCAGCTACTGGAGAGGGAGGCGTTGAAGCTATTTATGCAGATGAGAATATTTGGTTATCACAAAAAATGATGGGCGAATTGTATAGTGTGAATGTAAGAACCATAAGCGAACACCTTCAAAAAGTATTTAAAGACAATGAATTAAATGAAAATTCAGTTATCCGGAATTTCCGGATAACTGCTTCCGATGGTAAAAATTACAATACACAACACTACAGTCTTTCTGCAATTATAGCCGTTGGATATAAAGTTAATTCTGAGCGAGCAGTGCAGTTTAGAAAATGGGCTACGCAAATTGTACAAGAATTTACAATTAAGGGCTTTGCTATGGATGATGAACGTCTTAAAAATGACGGATCAATACTAGGTAAAAAATACTTTGAAGAACAACTTCAACGGATTAGAGAAATTCGATTGAGTGAGCGTAAGTTCTATCAAAAAATTACAGATATATACAGTACGGCAATTGATTACGATATTACCGCTAATGCAACTAAACGTTTTTTCGCTACCGTTCAAAACAAACTCCATTGGGCCATTCACGGGCAAACGGCTGCAGAAATTATCATAAATAGAGCAAATCATCAATCAGAAAATATGGGACTTACTACTTGGCAAGATGCTCCAAATGGTAAAATTCAAAAGTTTGATGTCAGCGTTGCAAAAAATTATTTGTCAGAGAACGAAATGCAACAATTACAACGATTAGTTTCTGCTTATTTAGATATAGCAGAAGATATGGCTATTCGACAAATCCCTATGACAATGGAAGATTGGGAAAATCGTTTGAATAAATTTATCGCAGCCACTGATAGAGAAATTTTACAAAACGCTGGTAAAGTAACTGCTGAAATAGCCAAAGCACACGCAGAAAGTGAGTTTGAAAAATATAGAATCATTCAAGACCAAAATTATGTTTCCGATTTTGACAAAGAGATGTTAAAGCTAATAGACAAGAATAGTAGTGATGAATGATAAATCGTGGTTGATGAAGAAGTAAATTCAATTCCCTCCACCGCCTTGCCTTTACCTAAGCCTTAATCCCTATATTTGTACATTCTATTACTGACTTTTAAAATCCGCGATACAATGATTGAAATTAAACAAAATAATTCCGCAATTGAAGGCGCTGCTCTTGTCTTTATTATCGGTAAATCAACGAAGAAAAAACAAGAATTTGCTGGACTTTCAACAGATACCATCAAAGCATTTCAAGGTGATGCAGATAAGAAATTTGACTTTTTTAAACTTCCTACTGGATTTGTGTTTTTGGTGGATGAAAATCAAAACTCAGAAGATTTAAGAATCGCAGGTTCCAAAATTTTCGACTATATCAATAAAGAGAACGAATCCGTTCATATTCAAGGGGCTTCAAAAGCTTCGTTGGCAGTTGCTGAAGGAATTGCTTTAAGCAGCTATGAATTTAAACAACATTTTAGCAAACCAACTTTTCACAAATTAACTGCTATTTCAGTTACTGACGAGGTGAGTGAGGCTAAAATTACCGAGCTAAACAATACGATAAAAGCTGTTTTCTGGGCTAGAACTTCTGTAAATACGCCTGTTTCGCATTTGAACGCTGAGCAATTGGCTAATCAAATTGTGGAACTTGGAAACGAAGCAGGATTTCAAGTACAAGTGTTGGAAAAAACGCAAATTGAATCACTTAGAATGGGCGGTTTATTAGCAGTTAACAAAGGTTCTATCGATCCGCCAACTTTTACAATTGCAGAATATAAACCTAAAAAACCAGTAAATAAAAACCCGATTGTTCTAGTTGGAAAAGGAGTGGTTTACGACACAGGAGGATTAAGTTTAAAGCCAACTCCAGGGTCAATGGACACGATGAAAAGTGATATGGCTGGAGCTGCGGCAGTGGTTGGTGCTTTGTATTTGGCTGCTTTACAAAAACTAAACGTTCACATTATAGTTTTGGTTCCGGCAACAGACAACCGTCCGGGTGGAAATGCCTACACGCCAGGTGATGTGATTACGATGTTTGACGGCACAACGGTTGAAGTTTTAAATACGGATGCTGAA
>JBILQY010000389.1:0-3015 GCA_044372955.1 Crocinitomicaceae bacterium
CGTAAATCCTTCCCATTGTAACTTCAATCGTACGATTCGTGATGTTGTCAACGAACGCCCTGTCATGAGAAATCACAACCACAGCCTTGGCATTGTTCACCAAGAAATCTTCCAACCATTGAATCGATTCGATGTCCAAGTGATTCGTAGGCTCATCCAATAAAATCAAATCGGGTTTTTGAAGTAGAATTTTCGCCAATTCGATGCGCATTCTCCAGCCACCACTGAATTCGGAAGTGGAACGTGTAAAGTCTTCTCTTTCAAAACCTAAACCTTTCAATGCTTTTTCAACTTCACCATCGTAATTGATTTCTTCGATGGAATAAAACTTTTCACTGATTTCAGAAACACGTTCTATCAACTTCATGTAATCGTCTGAATCGTAATCCGTTCGAACAGTCAATTCGTGATTAATCGCTTCGATTTCGTCGCGCATCGCAAAAATGGATTGAAAAGCTTTGGACGTTTCTTCGAAAACCGTACAATTCCATCAACAAATGCTGAGGTAAATAAGCAATGACAGCATCTTTCGGAGCAGAAATACTTCCGCGCGTTGGTTTGTTGATACCTGCAAGAATTTTGAGCATGGTAGATTTCCCCGCACCATTTTTTCCCATCAATGCAATTTTATCCGTTTCATTAATCACAAAAGAAACATCACTAAAAAGCACGGAACCACTAAACTCAACAGCTAAAGCATCTACAGAAATCATATTTTTTTAATTTGAAGTCGCAAAGATATCTTTTATGGAAATGTGAGTGTGAAATGCGTATAAATTTAAAAGTATGATTTGTAAGTATTTTTTTTTGATAAGTAGTTAAATCAATAGCGTTTTAGTCAAAGTCACTTTTCATTTAAATATTGAACTTAGAGCAAATTAAATGATTATTCGTCCTATTTTATTGAGAATTATTACTAAATTGCATTTGAAAATGTTTTGTTATTTGAAAAAGGTTAACGACTTTCCTTTTGTTTATTTGTTTTGCATTTGTTTTGCATTTGCAAGTTCTTTTTTGTCTTTCGGTCAAGTTGTACCAATTCAAAACTATTCAATTGATGAGAATGGTAGGGTACTTTTGTCAGTTAACTCAATTAGTTCAAACTATTATTTTTTACAAGTAAGACATCACCCAGATTCTTCTTTTTCTATAACAAGTTCAATGACTTTAGGTCAAGTAGGAACCACCATTATTTCAGAGCCATTAAGCGCCTATCCTTTGTCGCATTATCGCGTGTTGGAAAAACAAATCGGCTCATTAGAAGACATTGATGGAGATGGAATTGATGATTTTACAGAGTATAATTCGATGCCTAATCAAGCGCCATTGAACACTGCCAATACTTTGCAAATGAACCATGGTCTGATTTCATTGAATTCAATGTCAGCTTTTAATACGATTGCTACGAATGAAAATAATACTCCTTGGGTAGAATATCTTAATGATGTTGCTTATACCAAGTTTTTGATTGCTGATTTTGATTCAGATTTTCCAAAAGTTTATTTCATAAATAGTAATTCGTATTCTTTACATGTTGATTTTGCAAACTTTTTAGGAATTGATCATTTGAGCCCATCAGTTAAGAAAGGTCAACTAATTTATCGACCATCTGTATTGGCTGACAATGGAACTTTAGGTACGTTTTCATTTAATTTTAGTAATAATGAAGCCCCAGACTTTAGTGTCGTTCAACGAACTCATGAACTTATTGCTTCAAATATGCCTTTTTTGAATAATAATCTTTCTTATTTCATCACAGAAAACAATGAACAAGATTATCAAGAAAACTTAAACAACTTCAATATTTCGCGTGTTCCTGTACTCTTTGAATCGGATGTTTATGCTGGAATAAATTATTGGGGTTTACATCAATCAGAAGGTTTTGGATTTCTGAGAATAATGACTCCTGGAGAAATTCCAAATGCACGAGATATTGTTTTATATGATATTATACCAAATACTTTACCGCGTGTTGGTGGAATTATTACTTCAATGATTCAGACGCCACTTTCACACGTTAACTTAAGAGCCATTCATGACAATGTTCCAAATGCATTTATCCGTAATCCTTTGGAAAACAATTTGATAAATAATTTGGTTGGAGGATATGTTTACTTTAAAACCAATCAAAGTAGTTTTGAAATTCGAGAAGCTACTTTGGTAGAAGTGAATGCTTGGTTTGAAAATATTCGACCAAAGGAAGAGTTACAGCCACCATTGAATTTAAGTTATCAAAAAATCCTACCATTAGATTCAATTAAGTTCGAAATGTTTGATGGATTTGGAGCAAAAGCGGCAAATGTTGCTACAATGCGTACTTTTGATTTTAGTGAAGAAACAATTCCGGATGGTTATGGTGTGCCTTTTTATTTCTATCAAGAATTCATGAAATACAATGGTTTTCACGACCAAATTCAAGGAATAATTACCGATAGTGCATTTAAAGGAAACAGGGCAGTTCGTGAAATAAAATTGAAAGAAATACGGTCAATAATTAAAACTGGTAACATGCCAGATTGGATGCTTCAACAACTTTTGGAAATGCAGCAATCTTTTCCAATAGGTACTTCTATTCGTTGTAGGTCGAGTTCAAATAACGAAGATTTACCTGGTTTTAATGGTGCTGGATTATACGATTCTAAAACACAACACCCGAACGAAGGGCATATTTCAAAATCGATAAAGCAAGTTTATGCAAGTTTGTGGAATTTGCGTGCTTTTGAAGAACGTGAATTTTATAGAGTAAATCATTTCTCATCGTCAATGGGAGTTCTTTGTCATCCAAATTTTGAAAATGAAAAGGTAAATGGGGTAGGTGTGACTTCCGATCCAATTTACGATTCGAAAAATAAATTTTACATCAATTCGCAGTTAGGAGAATTTTTAATCACAAATCCCACAAGCACCTATCCTGAAGAAATTTTATTGAATCTAAATCCTACAAGTGAAACTGATTTTGATGTCATTCAATATTCTAGTTTAGTAAATGGTAATGAATTGCTTTTGACAATAGAA
>JBILQY010000390.1:0-3014 GCA_044372955.1 Crocinitomicaceae bacterium
AATGCTTAGGAATTGCGAACGGAATAATTGCGAATTGCGAACGGAAGTAAAGAATGCTTATTAGTTGCGAACGGAATAATTGCGAATTGCGAATGGAAGTAGATGATGCCTATTAATTGCGAACGGAAGAATTGCGAATTGCGAACGGAAGTACTGAATGTTTAGGAATTGCGAACGGAATAATTGCGAATTGCAAACGGAAGTACAGAATGCTTAGGAATTGCGAACGGAATAATTGCGAATTGCGAACGTAAGTAGAGAATGCTTATTAGTTGCGAATTCTTTAATTAAAATTTAAAATCAATTTATGTTCAAACTACTACTATCTTTTTATTTCGTATTTATCTCATTTTTTTCATATTTTGCTCAAACTCATGACTTGAGTCTAAAACTCAAAAAAAATGAAGTTTATTTCCATCAGGTAGTGGTTTCAATGGATATTTTTGATAAAACAAAAGGAAAAACAACAAAAGGAAATACAACCATCGAAACCTCTTTGAACTATAAAGTCAGCAAGGTGACGAAGACTGGTTACATCATTGATGCTCGATATAATTCAATGAAAATGAGTGTTTCTACTCAAGGTGAAACTGTAACTTATGATTCTGAAATTCCCAACAATGAGCCAGTGTCAATTATTTTTAGTGGTCTTGCCAAATCAACTTTTCAAATTTACCTCTCAAAATATGGAAAAATTGAAAAAGTAATCGGAATTGACAATGTAATCAGAACAGCAATTGATGAACTTAAGCTTATTAGCAAGAATGACAAAGAAGCAATTTTTAAAGAAATTTCAACAAGCTTAGGTGAAGAATATTTCCGAGGTAATTTTGAATTGCTTTTTGCTATTTATAACGAAAAACCAATTCAAATGAATGAAAGTTGGAGTTACACTGCAAATGTATATACCAAAGATACTAAAACTGATTTTGACACAAAATTTAAGCTATTAGAAGTTAAAGATGAATACTACCTTATTAGTGCTGAAGGTGTCGTAAGTCCTTCAAAAGATAAATCAAATGAAGCATCAAGTTTGATTTTAGGAACATCCACCAGTGAATTTCGATTGAATAAAAATAATGGTTGGATTCAAAACGGAAATGTTAAGCAAACGTTAAAAATTCATCCTACTAAAAATCAAGAAATAGAGGATAAAAACTATTCATTTATCACCACTCAAACGAGTTACACTGGTGGTCTAATACAAAAATGAAACGACCAAAATAAAATATTACCTTCGTTATAAAATTTAGTTAAACTATGAATTACCCTTATCAAATTAAATCGCTAGAAGATTATAATCAGAAATATCAAAGAAGCGTTGAATTTCCAGAACAATTTTGGGCAGAAATCGCAGAAACGTTTACTTGGAAAAAGAAATGGGATAAAGTACTAGAATGGAATTTCACTGAACCTTCTATTAAATGGTTTAAAGGTGGAACTTTAAATATCACTGAAAATTGTATAGATAGACATTTGGAAACGAATGGAAATACGCCTGCAATTATTTGGGAATCAAATAATCCAGATGAACATCACCGTGTTTTGACATACAAAGAATTGCATTTTAAAGTGGTTCAATTTGCGAACGTTTTGAAAAACAATGGCGTTGATAAAGGTGATCGCGTTTGTTTGTATATGGGAATGATTCCTGAGTTGGCAATCGCCGCTTTGGCTTGTGCACGCATTGGTGCGATTCATTCTGTAATTTTCGGCGGATTTTCAGCGCAAGCCATCGCAGATAGATTAGACGATGCAAAAGCTGAATTCATCGTAACATGTGATGGCGCATACCGTGGCGCAAAAGATATTCCCTTGAAAAGTGTAATCGACGACGCTTTAGTTGGAAATAAAACCATTAAAAAAGTAATCGTTTGCACACGAACACGCACTCCTGTGAGTATGATTAAAGGTCGCGATGTGTGGTGGGAAGATGAAATCAAAAAAGTGGAAACACTTGGAAATCCAGATTGTCCTGCTGTTGAAATGGATGCTGAAGATATTTTATTTATTCTTTACACTTCAGGTTCAACTGGAAAACCGAAAGGCGTAGTACATACCGTTGCTGGCTATATGATTTGGGCAAATTATACGTTTGTGAATACATTCCAATACCAACAAGGTCAAATTCATTTTTGCACGGCTGATATTGGTTGGATTACAGGTCATAGTTACATTATGTACGGACCTTTGAGCGCTGGAGGAACTTCTTTAATGTTTGAAGGTGTTCCAACTTGGCCAGATGCTGGAAGATTTTGGGAAATTGTTGAGAAATTCAAAGTAGATATTTTATATACAGCACCAACTGCGATTCGTAGCTTGATGGGCTTTGGTTTGGAATATGTCAACGGAAAAGATTTGAGTTCGTTAAAAGTGCTTGGAACCGTTGGTGAACCTATCAATGAAGAAGCTTGGCATTGGTACGATCAAAACATTGGAAAAGGAAACTGTCCGATTGTAGATACGTGGTGGCAAACAGAAACAGGTGGAGTGATGATTTCAAACATCGCTGGTGTAACTCCAAGTAAACCTTCTTATGCAACTTTGCCTTTACCCGGAATTCAACCGTGTTTGGTGGATGAAAATGGAAACGAAATCGAAGGAAATGGAGTAAATGGAAATTTATGTATCAAATTTCCTTGGCCTGGAATTATTCGTACGACTTATAATGACCACGAACGTTGCCGCTTGACTTATTTTTCGACGTATGAAGATAAATACTTTACTGGTGACGGTTGTTTACGTGACGAAGACGGCGATAACCGAATTACTGGTCGTGTTGATGACGTTTTGAATGTAAGTGGTCACCGAATTGGAACTGCTGAAGTTGAAAATGCAATCAATATGCACGCCGGAGTGATTGAAAGCGCTGTTGTTGGTTATCCACACGATATCAAAGGACAAGGGATTTACGCCTATGTGATTTACAACAGTTCGCACGGAGATTCTAATTTGTCGAAACAAGACATTATTCAAACAGTTTCAAGAATCATTGGTCCAATTGCAAAACCTGA
>JBILQY010000391.1:0-3003 GCA_044372955.1 Crocinitomicaceae bacterium
GGTGATCGATTAGAAGCAGATTACGATGATGTTTCAGGACAATACTACGGAATTTACTTTCAGGAGGCAAAACCTAGCACAATTGATTATGCCATCATAAAAAATGGTACAGCAGGAATTCATCTATTCTCCGAGGACGCAGACAATACTGGATACACACTCACCTTGACAAATTCAATTATTCAAAATCAAGCGCGATATGGAGTTTTTATCTATTCAGGAGCAAAAGTAAAAGCTGAAAATTGCATTATTTCTAAATCTGGAACACACGCTTTACTCGTCCTTGAAGGAGGTGATTTCAATTTCAATCACTGTAATTTGTTGGGTTATGGAAGTTCAACATCGCCAGCAGTTGGAATTAGTAATTACTTTAGCAATGGCATCACAAATGTGACAACTATTGGTTCCATTAACGAAGGAAGTTTGAGCAATTGCATTTTAACGGGAAATCTTGAAACCGAACTTGCGATTGACACTTTATTAGTTCCTGGAGTATCTGTAAATTTTGATTTCAAAAACTGTTTGATTAAGGCCAAAGACATTCAAACAGATGCATTTTACCAAAACATTTTATGGAATAACAATCCCAACTTTGCTGACATTCCTGAGTTGGATTTTAGCTTTGAAACAAATTCTATTCTAAACGGAAATGGAATTGTAAGTTCTGTTATTACTGATATTTTCGGTAATCCACGAAATAATCCCCCAGACATTGGAGCGATTGAGGTGAATTGAGGTTTTTAAACCCATTTACTGAAAGTTTCGTTCATTTGAATTCTTCTCTTTTATGAAGTCTGATTTTTTAGCTTTAATGCTACGTTATAATCAGTAAACCTTTACCTATATGCTTCTTAGAATCAGGAAAAAGAACTAAATCAAAAAGAATATGAAACACAACATACTCAGCCATAAGTGGTAATATTTTGATACTTATGGCTGAGTATATTTAAATAAAAACACAAAATACTCAGCCATAAGTGGTATTTTTTATATATTTGTGGCTGAGTATAACAACTATGGAAGTCTTAGGTAGATTTAGAGAACGCAATCTTTTTCAAGAACTTATCGAAAATGACAAGGCAAATTTCGTTGCAATTTATGGACGAAGAAGAATCGGAAAAACGTTTCTAATCAAGAATCATTTTAAAACCTTCGACTTTTATCATAGTGGCGTTGCAAATGTGGAAACCAAACAACAATTAAGTTTGTTTCATCAATCACTTTGTAGCTTTGGTAAAAAGGAATTTCCGCAACCAAAAAACTGGTTTGAAGCTTTTGATAGTTTAAAATTACTCATCCATCAATCAAGACGAAAAAAGAAAGTTGTTTTTATCGATGAAATGCCTTGGTTGCATACTCAAAAGTCGAATTTCTTAGCTGCCTTAGAATATTTTTGGAACCATTGGGCTTCCGAACGCAACGATTTAATTTTCATTATTTGTGGTTCTTCCTCCACTTGGATTATTAATAAAATTATCAATAATAAAGCCGGTTTACACAATCGAATTACGCACAAAATTCACCTCAAACCCTTCACGCTCGCCGAAACGGAATTGTTTTTGACGAAAAAAGGAATTCAATGGAATCGCTACCAATTAGTAAAAGCTTATATGGTTTTTGGTGGAATTCCGTATTATCTGGAACAATTACAAAAAGGAAAAAGTATTGACCAAAACATCAACGATCTTCTATTTGACGAAGAAAGCATTTTATCCAATGAATTTCAGAATTTGTACGCCTCACTTTTCTCCAATCATGAAGCTTACGTAGAGATTGTGAGTGCATTAGCAAGCAAAAACAAGGGACTTACAAGAAATGAACTTGTCCCAATGGTTTCAATCAATACAGGCGGTACATTGAGTAACATTTTAGAAGATTTAGAATTATCTGGCTTCATTAGAAAGTATTATTCTGTTGGGAAAAAACAACGCAACGCACTTTATCAATTGGTAGATACTTACAGTCTGTTTTATTTTAACTTTTTAAACCAAAAAAATACCCAAAAAAACCAGTGGATTCAATTGCTGGGAAATCCTAAACTAAACGCTTGGAGTGGTTACGCCTTCGAGATAGTTTGTTTGTGGCACATCGACAACATCAAAAAAACATTAGGTATCGAAGGAATTCAATGCGATGTTTACACGTGGTCCAATTCACAAGCTCAAATTGATTTAATTTTTGATCGAAAAGACCAAGTTGTGAATGTTTTTGAAATCAAATTTTCAGAAGCTTTGTTCACTATCAATTCAAAATACTTATTGAATCTTCTCACTAAAGTAGATGCTTTCAAACAACACACGGCTACAAAAAAAGCAGTAACACTAACGTTTATAAGCACTTACGGAATCGCGGAAAATGAGAACAAAGGAATGATTCAACATGAACTTACGATGGATGATTTGTTTTAAACAAGCTTTGTTACGAAATACTTGAAAAAGATAATGGTAAAAAAAAAACACCATTAAGGCTCGGTTTCGTCGGAAAAAAAATTTGCAATAAACAACTTGACCCAAATTGAGCTAAAAAATATTTCTTAGGTCAATTTGGGTCAAAAAAATCCATTTATAAATCAAAAAAGAAAACTAAAAACCTCAGTTCGATAGTAAAATTGAAATTCAGGTTAAAAGGAATTACATCCACTCTGCTGAATAGCGATTGTATTCTGCTCGTAGTTCACTGAAGTTTTTCTCGAAGTAAGTCATAAAATTCTCTTCTTCTACATGCTTTTCTACTTTTCTGTGTTCTATTGCAACTGGATTTTTCTCAATTTCAGCTATGATTTTAGCCTCATGAACTTTAATAGAATGTGCCAATTCATCAATATTATTGCGTTGGATAATAAATTGATTTTGAAAGTGTTCAGCTTTAGCTAAAGCTTCTTTCGAATTGTTTTTTGAAGTGATTTCTTGTAAGCGCTCTTTTAAGATGTGAATTTCTTCTTTATAAAATTCCAATCTACTCAACCAATCTTGGTGAATCTGGTGCTGATCGTAAATAAAAGCA
>JBILQY010000042.1:0-11441 GCA_044372955.1 Crocinitomicaceae bacterium
CGTTTCGGTTGTGATTTGAAATGTTGGAATCGTGCAAACCCTAACATCTGCTTTGGCATTTCTAAAATCGCGCAATAAGTAAATATCGTCGCCACTTGGAATGTGTGCGTGCGTTTCGTAACAATCGTGTTGCTCAAAGGCTGATTTACGAACTAATAAATTGGCGCCACTTGCAATAATTGGTCGTTTTAAACCGCTTAATCCTGTGTTTAAGGCGTTTACAAGCAATAAATCCACCTCAAAAAAATGCTCGTACCAACGTTTTGAAATTAAAACAGCAGGTAAAATATATAAATCCGCAGGGCTTAGTTGTTCAAGTTGTTCAAAATAATTTTCATCAAAAGCCACATCGGCGTCTAAAGTCAGAAAATAAGGTGTTTCAACTGCTTCAATTCCAATTCGTAGTGCTTTCTTTTTGCCAAATTCTTCTTCTGGAACTGTCAATATTTCAAATCGACAATCCCTCAAAGTAGCCCTAATTTTCGCAACTGATTTATCACTTGAATGATCGTCGATAAATAGAAACTTTGATGGTAAAACGCTAGATTTTAAAATACTTTCTAATAAATCAGTTATTCTTTTTTCTTCATTTCTAAACGGAATCAACACCGTAATTTCAGCAAGTTTGAGCTTGTTTCCTTTTTGAAGGTAAGTTCTTTCTTTTTTCCATTGAAAAGTTAAACCAATTCCTAAAAGCAGAAAAAGTGAACTCGTATAAATAGCAAAGAAAATAAATAAAAAAACCGTCAACTGCGCTTGAATTTAATGAAGAAAACCGAAACAAAAGTAGGAATTAGTAGGTTGAAAAACCAAGTAGTCAAGGAAGCCAAAAGAATAGGAAAAGTTGCGATTCCTGCTAAGGTTAAAATACTCACCGCAATTGATTCACGCATCACGATTTTCCCAAAAAACAAAGAAGGAGTCAAAGTAACTGCCATATAAACAAGTGCAATCCACAAAAGATTTAGCCACTCAAACGCAACCCCAAAAGCGGAAAGTGCTAACGAAAATTGCAGTAGAAAAACCAAATAGCGCAAGAAAGAAACGCCAATTATTTTTAAGCGAGAAGGACCTTTTTTGACTAATAAAATCATTGACTGAACGCGTTGAATTTTTATTGGTGAAGCCAACGTTTCACCAAAAAAGTAAATCAATAAACTGGTAATCGTAGCGCCAATAAAAAATCCAATGCTTAATTCACTGAAATAAGATTCCTTTTCATACAATAAAATGATTCCAGCAATAGCCCCGAAAAACATACTTACTGCAAATTGTGAGAAATTAGAAACCATTGAATATACAGTCAATTTCCAGCGTTTGTTGCCTTCAAAATAAATAATTCTTCCTAAAAAATTTCCGCTAAATGCAGGAGTTAAAAAAGATGAAACAATACCAGAAACAAAGGCAGTTAAGCGATTTGGGTTTTTTTCTTCGTTAATTGATTGCAGTAAAAGTTCCCATTTTATCCATTCAAAATACCAATTTAAAGGAACAAAAAGCAAGCAAACTATAAATGGAATAAGTTGGAAATCATCGAATTGTCTTTCGCTCCAATCTAGTTTTTCCAAACGTGAATAAAGGAGATAAACCAAAATTGAAAAAACAATTCCTTTGAACAAAAGCAGAATTATCGACCGAAAATATTTAGTTTTAATCAACGAAAATTAGTTTGAATGGTTGAAGATAAGATAATTCTTGGAATTGACCCCGGTACGACAGTAATGGGTTATGGAATTATACATGTGAAGAATGGTAAAATGTCGATGTTGAACTTCGGAATTATTCAGTTGAATAAGTTGGCCAATCAGCCCGATAAATTAAAGCGAATCCTAGATCGATTAAATGGTTTAATTCAGGAATACAAACCTGATGAGATGGCAATTGAAGCACCTTTTTTTGGTAAAAATGTTCAATCGATGTTGAAGTTAGGACGCGCACAAGGAGTAGCAATTGCTTCGTGTTTGAATCACAATATTCCTTTTGAAGAATATTCTCCTCGTCGAATCAAACAATCAATCACAGGAAGTGGTGCTGCTTCGAAAGAGCAAGTGGCGATAATGCTTCAAAAACTACTGAATTTTCAGGATATGCCCAAGTATCTTGACGCAACGGATGGTTTAGCTGTTGCAGTTTGCCATTATTATTCTAAAGGAGTTGGTGAGCACAATAAGGCTAGCGGAGGATCTTGGACAGCCTTTTTAAATAAAAATCCAAATAGAAAAAAAGCATAGATTATGAAAAAGAACCAGAAAGTTGATGATTATATCTTAAAGTCAGCTTCCTTTTCGCAACCCATTTTATATAAAATGAGAGCAATAATCGAAGAAGCTGAGCCTCACATTGAAGAAACAATCAAATGGGGATTTCCTTGTTTTACCTTTCAAAATAAACTCATTTGTAGCTTCAGTGCTTACAAAAATCATTGCGTTTTTCGCTTTTGGCAAGGTGCAAGTTTAGAAGATTCTGATGGAATTTTAGCTAAAGTTGGGGAAACGGAAATGGGTGAATTATCAAAAATCAAGAAAATAGAAGATTTACCCGATTCGGAAGTATTAGCAAAATATATTCGTGAAGCAATAGAACTTTCTCAAAAAGGAAGTGCAAAGAAACCAATGACAAAAGAAAAGAAATTAACTGTTGACTTAAAAAGTGTTGATTTACCCGAAATCTTCAGTTCATTTCCAAATCAGGCAGAAAAATTCGATTCTTTTTCACCTTCACATCGCAAAGAATATATTTCTTGGATTTATGAGGCTAAAACAGATGAAACAAAACTGAAGCGAATTAAAACGATGATGGAATGGTTACTTGAAGGTAAATCACGAAATTGGAAATACGAAAAAAATAAATGATACGAATTTATACAGACGGTTCTTCCCGTGGAAATCCTGGTCCAGGAGGTTATGGAACGATTTTAAAATACAATGACAAAGTGAAAGAAATTTCACAAGGCTTTCGATTAACTACTAACAATCGCATGGAATTAATGGCTGTAATTGTGGGATTAGAAAGTTTAAAAACGACTCAAATTCCTATAACCATTTATTCAGATTCAAAATATGTTATTGATTCCATCACGTTAGGATGGGTTTTTGGCTGGGTGAAAAAAGGTTTCAAAGGCAAGAAAAACAAAGATTTATGGCTTCGCTACTTGAAACTTCATTCCCAATTTGAACTAAAATTTGTGTGGGTGAAAGGTCACGCAGGACATCCAGAAAACGAGCGTTGCGATGTTTTAGCTGTAAATGCTGCAGTAATTAATCCAACAAACGTTGATGAAGGTTATGAATCAGATTCTGAAAACGATTTATGGAGTTGAACTAATTTTGGTTACAAATCCATTTTTAGAAACCATCGTTCCACCTTTCATTTCGCCAGTTAATAGATAGAAGTAAACTCCATCTGTACAATCCGCACCACCATCATCGGTTCCATCCCATAACAAAAGTGGTTTCGCATCATCTCTATCTCTATCCCAAACTACATTTCCCCAACGGTTTGTGATTGTCATGTGAAACGATTTAAATCCATCAAAAGGTAGGTTGAAAATATCATTTACAGCATCTCCATTTGGTGTAAACACGTTTGGCACATAAATCTCAGGGTCCTTCACAAAAATAGATTGCGTAATGCTATCCACACAACCAATAGCATCCGTAACAATTAAAGTAATATCATAAAATCCACCAAGCGGATAAGTTGTTGATTGATTTGAATTATTAAATACCAAAGAAGTTTGACTATTACCAAAATCCCAAGCCCAACTTGCAATTGGTGCTCCTGTTGAAATAGATTGATCAGTTACAGTTGCTAAAGCTCCTTGTTCAACAGGATTTGGACCTACTGTAAATCCTGCAGTTAAACCATCATCAAATACTTGTAAAGGAGGTAATGGATAAAATACATCACAACCTAAACTATCGTATAAAGTTACTCCTGGAGTAAAAGTTCCTTGTGAAGCATAATTATAATTAAAATCTAAGTCATTTGTTATTGTGTCTCCGTCTCCCATTACCCAAACTGAACTAAACACATTTTGTGGATTAGCTACCGTAAAGCTTGCTCCTTGTGAACAAACTCCAGCTCCTTGGGTCCAATCAGGCTCACCAGAAGGACCACCAATAATAAGGTAGTCATCAATTAAAGTGTCTGCTGTGCAACCATATTCATCTGTCACTTCAATGTATAAATCGAAATAACCAGCGCTAGCATACACACCTGATGCTGTTGAATCATCAGATGTTCCTGCAATTCCAAAATTCCAATCCCACAAATCAATACTTCCATAAGAAATTGAAGAATCAGAGAAAGAAGCAAAAATTGGTGGGCAAGTAAAATTACCTGAAGAATCTTGTGCAGCACCTGAAAAAGTGTAAGTTGGAATTGCGAAAGGAATTGAAACCGTCACGAGGTTACCAATTGTATCTTTACAACCATTTACATCTGTTGCTACAAGTGATATAGTGTGTGTAGCACTAGTAACACCAAAAGTAATGTTTGGCTCGTTGAAAACTGTTGAAGTATTTTCATCAGTTGAGAAAGAAATTCCATCAATTAACCATTCGTAAGTTATAGGTGTTGCACCTGTAGTTGTATTGGTTGTGTTTATGGTCTCTCCATTACAAATAACGTTATCTACAGAGAAGAAAGGACTTGGTTTTGTAATTGTAATAGGGTTTGAAGCAGGTGCGGAGGTACAGCCAAAAACATCAGTTGCTGTTAACTCTGCATAAAAAGTTCCAGTTCCATTAAAGACATGACTTACTGGTGTTCCAACAGAGGTTGTTGTTACTGTTGTGCTATCATCAGTAAAAGTATATTCAAAACTTTCAAGCGCTAAACCATTTAAAGAAATCGAACTATTCGTAAAGTTTACTAAGAAAGGGTCGCAACCAACGGCAGCATCAGAAGATAAGACGGCGAATGGTGGTGCTAAAACAGTTACTGGCAAAGTAATACTATCTGAACATCCAACACTGTTTGTTACTGTCATTTCAATGAAATAACTTCCAGCAGATTGATAAATATAATTTGCTGTGTCGCCCATGATTACGGGAGCCGTGTTGTTCCCCATGTCAAATTCCCATGTTTCTAAAGGATGTGGATTTGGTGGTGTCAACCAAGTAGAACTAGCATCGTACATAAATAATGAATCACCTTGACAAATAGAATCATTGCTTAAAGTGAAACCTGGCTCAACCATTGAAACATCAATTGTTCGAGTGGTACTATCGCTACAACCTGTTGTGTAATTATAGATAACTTGTTCGACCGTGTAAGTTCCATAGCTGGCGAAATCATGTGTTATGGAACCCAAATCAGCATCATCTAATTGTGGGTCGTCAAGGATTGTGTTCGGTGTTCCGTCATCCCATTTCCAAATCATTTGTACGTCATCATCTGTAACTCCATGTGTAGCATCATCAGTAATTTGAAGCGTTACAGGTAAGGAGTTTGGATTACAAAACAAGGTTTCAGCAGGAGTGAATTTTGAAATAGGAGCATTGATGTAAATTAAAGAGTCTATGTATAAAGTATCCTTACATCCTCTGTAATCAACAACAAGCATGACGCTAAAATAACCTGTGTCTGAAGTAAATTGGTAAGTTGGATTCTGGTCAGTTGAGGTTCCATCTGAACCACCGTCACCAAATTCCCAATAATAAGTAATTTCGGTAGAATCTGGATTGGATGGTGTTGTACTTACAGATGAAGTAAACTCAAAATCTGTTTTGATACAATTAACCGTTGTATCAACTGTAAAATTGACTGAGTTAATGAGACCAACTTTAATGTATTCTGAAGCAGTGTAAGTGGCAGTACATCCAGTTTGTGTGGTTACAGTTAATGTTACATCATAAACTCCAACTTGATAAACCTGAGCTGGTGGGTTTTGTAATGTAGAAACAGGACTTCCATTTCCAAAATTCCAACTATAAGAAACAATTGGATTACTTGTTGGATTAGGTGATGTTGAAGTGCTTGTAAAACTTACTGTAAGTGGAGCACAACCCCCTGTTACGCTTGCTGTAAAACCCGCTTCAACATCTGTCACATTGATATAAGCAGGAATCGTTGTTGTACCTGTACAACCTGTTGAAGTTGTCATTGTTAAAGAAACTGGAAAAGAGCCATTAATTGGATACGTTTGAGATGGTGGAGTTGTACCTGTAAAAGTTTGTCCATTTCCGAAGTTCCAAGTGTAAGAAACTCCGCCTGTTGAAGTATTTACAAAATTAACAACTGAAGGCGCACAATTCGTTAAAGGTGTTCCAGTAAAACTTGGCGTTGGAGTAGGCTGAACTGTAATAGACTGTGAGGTACTTCCAGAACATCCCGAAGCTGTATTTTGAGAAGCTAATTGAATATTAAAAGTACCAGCTGTGTTGAAGGTAAAGGTTGGGTTTTGATCTGTACTAGAACCTTGTCCTCCGAAATTCCAATTCCAAGTATTTGCTCCAGCTGTTGAATTATCAGAAAAACTTACTTCTTGACCAATACAGACAACTGATGGTAAATTGATTCCAGCTTGGTAATTTGATACTGCAATTTGTTGAACTACTGTTGAACTACAACCTGTAGTAGGATTTGTGACGGTTAAACTAATTGGATAAGTACCAACTGAGTTATAGGTTTGAGAGGGGGGATTTGTAACATTTGAAGTTTGACCATTTCCAAAATTCCAACTTGGAGAACCAGGCGAACTAGTATTATTAAAAGTAAGCGTTAATGGAACTGTACAACCTTGACCAAGAATAGAAAAACTTGCTGTTGGTGCAGGCTTAACGGTAATGTATCCAGGTTTTACTTCTGCATCTGCAGTACCATTTGAGTTTGTAACAACTAGCGTTACAGGGTAAGTTCCTGGAGTATCGTAAACATGGGTTGCAGTTTGTGCGACTAAGGAATCTCCATCTCCAAAAAACCACGCGTTAAAAACAATTGGAGAAGCTCCATTCGCTGTTGAGGTATTGGTGAAAGTTACTGTTGAACCAGCACAAACTGACAAAGGTGTCGCTGTAAAGTTAGCCGTTGGTGTTTGTGCAACAACAGAAAAAACTGAAAATAAAAAAGCGAAGAAAAATAATTTTTTCATTCAATTAAAGTTTAGGAACGTAAAGATAGCAAGTTGACGCAAAAAAGCAAATATTAGATGCACAATTGCCGACTTTGTCCTTAAAGTTTTAATTGTCTAAAACAGAATTATACCAACGCGCTATTTCATTGAATGATTTTTCTTTTCTCAAAGCAACTGACTCAATTTGTTCGGAAGTTATTTTTCCTAAACCAAAATATTTTGCGTCAGGATGAGCAAAATACCAACCACTTACAGAAGATGCTGGCAACATGGCTAAACTTTCAGTTAAAGAAACACCTGTCAATTCGGTTGCATTTAAAATTTCGAATAAACCAATTTTTTCCAAATGATCTGGACAAGCTGGATAACCTGGCGCTGGTCGAATTCCACGATAGGTTTCTTTGATTAATTCTTCGTTTGACAACGTTTCATCTACTGCATAACCCCAATGTTTTCTTCGAACTTCTTGGTGCATAAATTCAGCCAAAGCTTCTGCCAAACGATCCGCTAATGCTTTAATTAATATTGAATTATAGTCATCGTGATCTGCTTCGTATCGCTGAACGTGTTCATCTAATCCAATACCTGTTGTAACAACAAATCCACCGATGTAATCTTTTATTCCACTTTCTTTTGGTGCTATAAAATCTGCCAAAGCTAAATTTGGTTGTCCAGCTACTTTCTTCGTTTGTTGACGCAAGGTAATTTGTTTGTGAATTACTTTAGTTCTTGCTTCGTCTGCATAAATTTCGATGTCATCGCCCACTGTATTTGCAGGGAACAATCCAACAACTGCACGTGCTTCTAACCAATTTTCAGTCACTATTTTTTGTAACATTTCTTGCACGTCTGCAAATAATTTTGTTGCCTCCTCACCTACTACTTCATCTGTCAAAATATTTGGATAACGACCATGTAACTCCCACGTTTGAAAGAATGGTGTCCAATCGATAAATGGAACAATTTCAGTTAGAGGAATAGTTGTAAATAATTGATGTCCTAAAAATGATGGTTTCGTGATATCCGATTCCTTGAAATCAATTTTCAATTTATTTGCTTGAGCATCAGCTAATTTCAATAATTCTTTTGCACCTCGATGTTTTTCATGATGTTCTCTTACTCGAATATATTCAGCTTTTAATTCTTTTATGAAATTGTCTTTTTTCGGTCCCAATAAACTTTCTACAACAGTTACCGAACGTGAAGCATCCAAAACATGTACCGTTTGTCCTTTGGTATAGTACTGATCTATTTTCACTGCCGTATGCACCTTGGAAGTTGTGGCTCCACCAATTAAAAGCGGAATCGACAAATTAGCTCGCTCCATTTCTTTTGCAAGGTGAACCATTTCGTCCAACGAAGGTGTAATCAAACCACTCAAACCAATCACATCGACATTCTCTTCAATTGCTTTTTGAATGATTTTCTCCGCAGGAACCATTACTCCCATATCAATCACTTCGTAGTTGTTACAACCGAGTACAACACCTACAATGTTTTTACCAATATCATGAACATCACCTTTCACAGTTGCCATCAAAATTCTGCCGGCATACGAGCTTACCCCGTCTTTTTCTTCTTCAATAAACGGCAACAAATAGGCAACAGCTTTTTTCATTACACGCGCTGATTTCACAACTTGTGGCAAGAACATTTTTCCACTTCCAAACAAATCTCCAACGATGTTCATTCCATCCATCAAAGGACCTTCAATCACTTCAATAGGACGTTTGTACAACTTGCGACATTCTTCAACATCTTCGTCGATAAATTCTACCAAACCTTTTACCAACGCATGACTCAAACGTTCTTGAACGGAAACATTTCTCCAAGATAAATCGATTTCTTTTTTCTTTCCATCACCTTTAACTGTTTCAGCATATTCCAACAAGCGTTCGGTTGCATCAGCTCTTCGGTTTAACAATACATCTTCCACAAATTCAAGCAATTCTTTGTCGATATCTGAATAAACTTCGAGCATAGTTGGATTCACAATTCCCATATCCATACCGTTAGAAATTGCATGATACAAAAATGCCGAATGCATTGCCTCACGAACTTTGTTGTTTCCTCTAAATGAGAAAGATACGTTTGAGACTCCACCACTTACATGGGCTCCAGGTAAATTTTCACGAATCCATTTTGTTGCACGAAAGAAATCTAAAGCGTTGTTATTGTGTTCTTCCATTCCCGTTGCTACAGGAAAAATATTTGGGTCGAAAATAATGTCCTCTTTGGTGAAACCAACCACATCAACCAAAATATCATACGAACGTTTACAAATCTCAATGCGTCGTTCGTAGGAATCAGCCTGTCCATTTTCATCAAATGCCATTACAATCACAGCTGCACCGTAGCGTTTAATTGTTTTCGCTTGGTAAATGAAATTTTCTTCACCTTCTTTCAAAGAAATCGAATTCACTACCCCTTTTCCTTGAATGCATTTCAAACCAGCTTCGATAATTTCCCATTTGGAACTATCTATCATAATCGGAACACGTGAAATATCTGGTTCAGAAGCAATTAAATTCAGAAATTTCACCATCGCTTCTTTTCCATCAATCATACCTTCGTCCATGTTGATATCGATGATTTGCGCGCCACCTTCTACTTGATCTCTTGCAACAGCCAATGCTGCCTCAAAATCTCCTTCTTTGATCATGCGTAAAAATGCTTTTGAGCCCGTTACGTTTGTACGTTCTCCGACATTCACAAAATTGCTTTGTGGGGTAACTATTAGTGGTTCTAGACCGGATAATTTTAAAGTCATATTTTATAATGTAAAACTTGAAAGTGAAAAGTGAAGAGTTAAAAGTTAAATAATACATTAATTTTTCTCAAGATTCTTTTTTGAGGTTAATATACTACTTGAAAGCATTCTTTTAATTTCTGAAGATTGTTGATGGAGTGATTTGAACCCAACTTCATCTAAATAATTTGAATCATATAAAAGTTCTAACCAATATTGAGTTTCATCACATTCCTTCAAAGAAATGGATAGTTTATGAATAAAATCTTTAGTACTTTGGGCATAATTTGCCTCTCTTATATTAGCTCCAATTGAGGTTGAAGACCTTATTAATTGCTTACTCAAAATATATTCTCTTTTTTCTATTAAATCTTTACAAATCCTAACTGAATTTAAAGCAAACTGATAACTTTTTGTTCTTAAAATACTTTCTCTCATATTATTTTTTCACCTTAAGTTAATGAAAAAGTTTATTTGAATCAAAAATTTTGCGATCAAATACTTCACTTTTAACTTTTAACTCTTCACTTTTAACTAAAAAAGTGATTATCAACTTTCAGTTTAAAATCCTTGGTTTATAATCCTTCGCCAACTCAGCAATCGCTTTAATATGTTCTGGTGTTGTGCCACAGCAACCACCGATGATATTCACCAAACCTTCATCTAAAAATTCTTTGATTTGGGAAGCCATCATTTCAGGTGATTCGTCGTATTTTCCAAATTCGTTTGGCAATCCTGCATTTGGGTGAGCACTTACGCCATAAGGAGATTTTTCATTCAAAATTTGTAAATATGGGCGCATCAAACTTGCACCTAGCGCACAGTTCAAACCAATTGTTAGTAACGGCATGTGTGAAAGCGAAATCAAAAATGCTTCTGTTGTTTGTCCCGTTAATGTCCTTCCACTTTGGTCAGTGATTGTACCTGAAACCATTATTGGAATTTTAGTATTTCGATCTTCAAAAACTTGATCAATTGCAAACAAAGCAGCTTTTGCATTCAATGTATCGAAAATAGTTTCAACCAAAAGAATATCTACTCCTCCATCCATTAAAGCGTTCACTTGATCTTTGTATGCACCAACTAGTTCATCAAAAGTTATTGCACGGTAACCTGGGTCGTTTACATCAGGTGAAATGGAAGCAGTACGATTTGTTGGCCCGATTGATCCCGCAACAAAACGCGGTTTGTCTGTAAATTCATTCGCAACTTCTTTCGCGATTTTGGCACTTTCGTAATTGATACGATAAACAGCATCTTCCAAACCATAGTCTGCTTGAGCTATCCAAGTTCCTGAGAAAGTATTGGTTTCTACGATATCAGCTCCTGCTTGAAAATACTGACGGTGAATGTCTTTAATTATCTCTGGACGTGTAATTGATAGCAAGTCATTATTTCCCTTCAACGATTTGTCATGGTTTTCAAAAGCTCCTTTGCGGAAGTCTTCTTCTTCTAATTTGTGACGTTGAATCATAGTGCCCATAGCACCATCAAGGATAAGAATTCGTTCTTTTATTGCTTTTTCTAGTTCTGTTTTCATTTGGTTTTTGTTGTTGCACAAATGAAGTAGTAGAGAACAGCGAGCTGTCAACTTATCTTTTCAGTCCTAAAACT
>JBILQY010000392.1:0-2986 GCA_044372955.1 Crocinitomicaceae bacterium
TGCTTATTCCAATGTTGCTTATGGAGTTTTAGGTGAATTAATTGCACGAAAAAGCAATCAGAAATACGAAGACTACTTAGTGAATTCTATTTTTAAACCATTGAAAATGAACGCGTCGTACGTTTATCCAATCAATGGCTCAACAACCATTTCAAAAGCTTACATCAATTCTAAAGAATTCAATGAACCAACAATTCGCGATGCAGCCGCAGGTCTGATTCATAGTTCGGTACTTGATATGTCTAATTACATCAAAATGTACCTCGATAATGGGAAATTTAATGGAAATAAACTTCTTGATTCCGCTTTACTAGGGGAATTATTCATAGACCGATTAGCGGAAACAACCCTCAATCAAAACATTGAATATGGCTTGGGATTTTTTCTTGAAAACTACTTTTTAAAAACCAAAAAAGACACTATTCCGGTGAGAATTATAAGCCACGGGGGCGACACTTATGCCTATCATGCTGATTTTGGTTTTATTCCTGAGTTAAATGTTGGAGTAGTTGTTTTAACAAATTCAGAAACAGGAACTTCAATGAATGACGCAACTGATTTATTAAACCACTATTTGAAATTTGCTTATTCTCAAAAATTAATTGCTCCAGAAAAAATTGAAACCGAATTAAAAGAAGCCAAGATTACTAAAAACCTAGCATTAAAAACAGAAATCATTGGTACTTATAACCTAGGTCAAACCATTGTGGACGTTGAAAATTCAAAGAAAATTAAATTCAAACAAGGACCGATTACTTTACGTTTAAAATCGAAAGATGATAAATTCGCTCGATATTCATTGGCCGTGATAGCGCTTGGTATTCCGATTAAAATTCCGAATCAAGAATTTCAGTTTTCCACCATTAATGGAGAAGTTCATATGCGAAGTGTTGACACCAAAAATGCTCGCTTACAATTTATTGGAATCCGCAACAGTTCCCCAAAATTTAACGATTTATGGAAGGATAAATTTGGAGAATATGAAGCTGTTGGTCAACTGTTTAAATGTGAAGATTGCACCATAATGAACATGGAAAAAGCAACCTTGAATCTCAGCAAAAAAAACAACTTTATCTACGTCGAACTAGAAGGTAAATCTCCCGATTCAAAATTCAAACTCTATTTTGATGCACTTGACGATAAAACATTAGCAGGTGGAGGTTTAGGTCGCGGAATGACAGAAAAAATTAAAGTGTTGTCTAACGGAAATCTATTTTATCAAGGTTTTGAGTTTAAGAAGAAGTAGGAGGGGAGTGAGTTAAAAAATGGGATGAATATAGTTTGTATGGACGAAATTCATTAAATCAATTCCTGATTTTTTCTTTATTTCCAAAGCTTTCCTTATATTTACCTTTAAGATAAATCCGATTTAAAATTTATACAGCCTTTTACTATGCATTATCTTGAGAAAGAACTTTTTGATAGAATAAGTAATGGCGATAAAATTTTCGACTTTATTCAAAACAGTGTGTTGGATGGAATTTGGTATTGGGATTTAGAAAAACCTATAAATTCCTATGTAAGTCCAGGCTTTTACAAAGCGTATGGGTACGATTCAAATGAAGATTTACCCGAAACCTTGACATGGACTAATATGATACATCCAGAAGATTTTGCTCGCTCACAAAATTTGATGAATGCACATTTTGAAAATCCTTCAATTCCTTTTGACCAAATTGTACGCTACCAACATAAAAATGGCACAAACGTTTGGATTCGCTGTAAAGGAATTGCCATTCGCGATGAACAAGGCAAACCAATCCGAATGTTAGGGATTCATTCTGCATTAAATGCCTCTTTTTTAAATCAATATCAACAAGAATTAAAAGAACAAAATGTTGGCTTAGGACATGACGATTCAGTATTGAATCTTGATTTTGAAGATAATAATAAATTCCTTGGTGACTTATTTGAATCAACAGAAAACGATGAACACTTAGAAGCGTTTTTTAAAGAAGTGACTGAACGAGCAGAATTAAGCAATAAAATACAATCTAAAAATGAACTTTTAGAACTTTTAGTTGCTAAAACTGAAGATTTTGTTCTTGTATTCAATGAAAAATTACAACTCATTTATTCCAATAAACAGTACGAGCAAATAATAGGATATAAAATTGAAAAATATCCTATGGATTTGAGCGAAAGTATCAATTTTATCCATCCTGATCACCAAGCAATTATTTTTGAAAAGTATGAAAATGCGCGCTTAAAAAATCAGAAAAATATAACTGAACAACACAAAGCAAACAACATTGATGGAAAAGAAATTTGGCTGGAAGATCATGTAACATTTGAATACGATTCTGAGGGAAATTACAAAAGATCCTATATTGTTTCAAGAGACATCACTAAACGAAAGTTGATGGAATTTTCACTCGAAAAAGAGTCACAAAAAAGAAAGGAAATTGCAGAACTTTTAATCGAGGAAAAAGAAATAGGTAAAGAAGAATTATACACTAATTTAAAAGATACTGTAGAATCTATTTTGTTAGCGTCAAAAGCTGACCTCGAAAATTCAGTGTATCTAGAAAATAAATACATTCAAACGGCTTATCAGCACTTACTTTCTGCTATTGATGAAGTTCAAAAAATTGCATTAGAATCGAGTTCACAATTTGTTTTTGAGCATAAATTTATCGATGGCATTTCTGAATATTTCAAACAAATTAATCAATCATCAAGAATTCACTTTGAGGTTCAAAATCAATTGATTAAAACAATTAATTTAAATGAAACACAGAAAAAACACCTCTTCCGAATTTGTCAAGAATTAGCTCAAAATGCTTCAAAACATTCAAAAGCTAATAAAATGATTTTTCGCTTTAAACAAGAAAATAATCGCCTAATTTTAATAGCAAAAGATAATGGGATTGGCTGTGAAGAATACAAAATTGAAAACGGAATTGGGATAAAAAACATCCAAAATCGTGTTTATTTGATGAATGGAACTATACGTTTTTTTTATTTCAAAAAAACAGGTCTTGCA
>JBILQY010000044.1:0-11417 GCA_044372955.1 Crocinitomicaceae bacterium
CATTACCTACATAAAAACGATTATTTGAATCCCATTTCATTTCATGATTGTCAGCATGAACATAGATAGGAGAGTTTTGATTAACAAACCATTGACTAACTTTATTAAAACCACCAGAAGGAGGATTATTTACCTGTTGTTTCCAACTCCAAACATCAATACCACCAATCAATAAATTTTCTGGATCTGTTGGATTAACTGAAGCAATTGAGTTGTAAGTACCTTGATCTCTATAGATATCAAACTCATTTGGAGGACCTGATGCTCCTACGAATTGTGACCAAGTCATTCCATTATCGTGAGAAACATGCATACTTAACAAATTACTATTTGTTCTTATAGCATAAACGGAATAATTGTTTGATGAATTTTTAGTTGGAGAAATTGCATACTCGATTCTTGCTGCACCATTTGGAACTAAACCATTTCCTGCTGTTCCAGATTTATCTGAAAAAGAAGCTCCTCCGTCTGTTGAAACATACGTTTTATTTGAAGCAAATGAAGTTACAACAACTTGACCGTCTTTAGATAATTGCAAAGCAGCACAAGCTCCACTAGTAACTGTAACAGAAGTAACACTTGCATCACCTAATTTCCATTTTTTCAAACCTTGAGAAGTTGCTAACCAAACGAAATTATCGTTATTTGAACTTGCTATTTCTGTACTTTCTGCAATTCCAGGAATTTTATTCCATGTTGCTCCATCATCTGTTGTATACCAAACACCATTTCCAGCCCAGCTTTCTTGATTAGAACCAGTTGCTACGTATAATGTACCATCTGGAGTTTGGGTCATACTTGAAATAAATGGATTAGCTCCTGCTTCGACAAAAGAAGTAACTCTTCCCCAAGTGTTACCTTTATTATAAGAAACATACAAACTACCAGAAACTCCACCAGCCCAAATTCTATCTTCCCATTTTCTATCTACTTGAATTGCTCTTGTACGACCACCAACGTTGTCAGGACCACAATCAACAAAAGAAATAGATTTGGTTTTTTTCATTTTACTGATCTGTTTTTGAATCTCTTGCAATTTTTCAACAGAAACAGGTTGACCAGTGGTTTCATCAATGTAGCGTGCTTTCATCCACTCCATTGCTTCATCCGCTTTTTGTGCTTGAATGGCAGACAATCCTTTTTTAGAATAGCTTCCACTAATTTTACTGATGTCTAAATTACTAAGTGCAAACAATGCGCATGCCCCCGCAACAACAACAGAACCAATAAGATACTTTTTCTTGTTCATATTTTTGTTATGATTTTACAATATTAACGACTGCCAAATTAATTATAAATTTTGAAAATTTAACTTAATTTTTAAGTTTTAGTTATTTATATTATATGATTTAATTTTATAAAATTTATAATTGTATTTAATTTTTGTTTTAAAAAGTTCGAAATAATTTCATCTTTAGAGAAACAAATCAAATTACTAAAAGTTTTGATTCTCTAATCATTGAACTAATTATATTTAATTTTTATCTTACTTTTTTGAAATTGGACTGTTTTGAAAGTTTATATACTCAAACAAATCCAAGTGTAAATATTTCAATCTAGCTCTTATCTCGGCTTTTTTATCGTTTTTAACTGTCTTTTCTTTAAGTAATAACTCGTAGTAGTATCTTACCCTAGATGTGTCTCTTGGTTCTATATAAATATCATAAGAGCTTCCTAGGCTTTCTAAAACGAAATCTCTATTCTTATAATTTGGAAAAGATTTCAATAATGTGTCTCCATAAGCAACTGCATTTTGATGTGCTTGTAACTCGCCATATTTCATGTGAACTTTAAACAAACAATCAGCAGCATATTCGTCTTTTGGAAAAGCATGATAATAAGCAATCAAACGATTAATTAATTCAATGTTTGTTAAACTTGGCATTTTTGCTGCCGCTTCTGGATCTTTCTGAATTGTCGAAATAGAATCCTCCATTTGTTTAATGCTAGCCTTATAATCTTCTCGCGTTAACTCTTTTTTAGATGAATCTTCTCCACAAGAAAAAATAAACAAAGCAATATTCAATAGTCCAAATAAATAAATTGATTTTCTCATATTAATTTCGATTTTTTTGTTTCTGGAAACCTCATTTTGTATTCAACAGAAATATTCCCTGTTGAAATATTGTTTAAACGTTTAGTCAAAAGTTTTCTTTTTAAAGAAGATAAATGATCGGTAAATAAAATTCCTTCAATATGATCGTATTCATGTTGAATAATTCTTGCAGCATAACCATCATACGATTCTTCGTGAAAATTCCAATTCTCATCAAAATAAGTAATTATCAATTTTTCTTTTCGGATAACATTTTCCCGAATCTTTGGTATTGATAGACATCCCTCTTGAAAAGCCCAATTTTTCCCATCCTCTTCTTCAATTATCGGATTTATAAAAACCTTTTTAAAGTTTTCTATTCCTGCTGCTTTTGGATCTGGTTCATCTCCTTCCTCATCTGCGAATGGGGCTCCATCTACAATAAACAAACGAATACTTTTACCAATTTGAGGTGCTGCAAGACCCACACCTTTCGCATGATACATTGTTTCAAACATATCCGCTATTAGCTTTTTTAAGTCTGGATAATCTTTTTCTATTTCTTCTGCTTCCTTTTTTAATATTGGGTCGCCATACGCAACGATAGGTAAAATCATTTCTGAATTGGTTTTTTGTGCAAAAATATGGTTTTGAAGTTTATTTCTGAGTGCTTTGTAAATATTCAGATAAAATTATTGTTGCAGCCACTCGGTCAACAAGTTTTTTATCCTTTTTATGTTTTGACTTTCCCATGAGGTGAATGGTTTCCATTGCGCTTGCAGAACTATACCTTTCATCTTGAAAAACAATAGATTTAGATGGGAATTCTTTTTCAAGTGCTTCTTTTAAAAGTCGAACGTTTTCAGTAATATGTGAATCACTTCCATCTAATCGAGTTGGATATCCAAGCACAATCATTTCAATATTTTCTTTTTGAAATAATTGATTCAAATAAGTCATCAACTGAACGGAATCAACGGTTGTAAGTGGACTGGCTATGATTTGTTTATCATCAGTAATCGCGATACCTGTGCGTTTTAATCCAAAATCTAGCGAAATAATTTTTGACATGTACAAATGTAATTATTCAAGTATTGCTTTTCGATTTAAAAAGTAATAAACCAATTGATTGAAAAACCAACGATATGCCAAACAAAGCCAAACTATGAAATACAACAACATCTGGTTTTTTGGTGAAAACAAAAGCTGTTACAATCGCCAAAAAGGAAAGCATTTGAACCGTAGTCATTGTCAAATAGCGAAAAACGAATTCTTCAGGTTTATTTGTTCTACCAACATGCATAATTAAAACGCTAATTGTGAAAATAAATAAATTGGCTCCAGCCGCAAAATTAGAGAGAAACAATTCTATTGAAAACAATTGCATTCTGTTTAATATAACATAAACTACAATTGGAATAAAGACAAGCAACCAATGTTTAATTACTAATTTACTATTCATTGTCTTTATTTAGATTAATTACTTCTTTGATTACCAAAATCAACGATGAGATTACCCCAAAAAGTGATAAACCTATTGTCCACCAAGGGGTTTCAGCTGGATATTTAGAATCTAAAAAAGTGCCAAGCCATGTAAAAAAAGCAATAGTCCCAGCCATTTGAATACCAACTGTAGAAAACTTAAGAAATAAATTAGGACGTTTATCCTTGTTATTCAAACGATACAGATTGAGCGAAATTTGTAGCGGAAACAGGTGATTTCATAACACAAGCTCCTTCGAAAAAAGCACCTTCTTCAATGTTCAATTTCAAGGTTGCAATGTTACCTTTTATTCGGGCAGTACTTCTTAAAATCAACAAGTTGTCAATTGTTAATTCACCCTCTTGATTTCCTTCAAACTCAGCATTGGTAGCCGTTAAATTTCCAGAAATTTTTCCAGTTGTTCCAATGTGAACTTTTCCAGAACAATTTACATTTCCAATTATATGTCCTTCTATAATTAAATTTGAGTCTGAAACAATGTTTCCTGTAATTTCAGTTCCAGACAAAATTCTGTTCCATTTATCGCTGTTTGATTCACTCATTGAAGGTGTATTTGAGTTTGATCCAAAAAATCCTTTACGTTCTAGCATAACATCTTAGTAATTATCATCGTAAAATAACTTGTATTCGTCAAATTTCGAAGTTTCTATCAATTTCTTTAAATTTTCACTCGAAATTATATAAATTTTATTGTCCTGCAAATCATCTAAAATTTCAAATCCTGCTTTATAAGCATCAATATATTCTTGCGCTACTTTAATCGAAGGAAAATCTTGTACTAGCATAAAGTTAGTTTCTGAAACTGTTGTCTTCATTGTAACTTTAACACGGTTGGTCTTGAACTTTTTATTTGAAAAGTCAGAAATCAATTTTTTAGCATCATCTGAATCGTCTTCTGCATCTAACAAAACAATTACACTCTGATTTCCTTCAGTTGAATAAGTAAAAGCATACGTTTTGTTGAAATTAACAGCTTCGTTTTTAGAATAACCTTTGTCGATAATGACAAGCATCTCTTGTGCTCTTACAGCTTGTGGAGTTCCAGGTTTTTCTGCAATAATAGCTTTCAATTTTGGAATTAAATCTTTTTTATTTTCAGTAGTTTGACCAACTGCCAAAACATTCAATAACATGTATTCTGCGCGATAAGCATTCGTTTTATCGTTGTCAATTACTTTTTGAGATTCTGTTGCTACATATCGGTAATCTTGGCCTTTGTATCTATCTACAAGAGCTACATATTGTTTTTCAGCTTGCTTTGCGTTTTCTTTTTGCTTCAAGTAAAAATCAGGATCTTTAAAATATTTTGCAGCATCTGAATTTGGATAATAATCAATGATATGGTCTTTGTAGCGTTCTTTTTCGCCTGTTGCTTCATTTATTTTGTATAGTTGGAATGCGGAGGATAAATCAGTTGCTCCTAAATTTTTTAGAGCTAATACTTTTTTAAATTGTTCAGCAGCTAATTCCTCTTCATTTAGGATTTCTTTATACAACATACCAGAGGTAAATAAAGCATCCATCAAACGTTCCTTTGACACTTTCATTGCTTCCTCTGTTAATGGAATGTTTTTCAACAGCGAGGCAACTGTCAATGTATCGTCTTTGGATTTATTGGCAGCAGCAGTTAACGAATCTTTGTCTGCTCCTTCTTTTGAATTAGTGGAAGCAACTACTTTATCGCTGCGTCTCCAGTCGTCCTCATTTTCGCGAACGCCCCATGTTTTTTTAAACTCGTTAAAACCAGCTTCACGTAACTTAGGGTTATTGAAAACAAACTTGTTTGCATTTGAACCACTATTATTTGTATTTGCTTGATTTTGAAGCGCTAACATTTTTGCTGCTTCTTGTTCTTTGCGTTTTTGTTCTTCTTCTTTTATCTGTTTGAGCGCATCTTTTAAGAATTCATTGCGGTCTTTTTCAGATAATTTTGCGATACGTTGCACACTGTCCTCAAATTCAGCAGTTTCAATCGCTTTCACTAAATCAGCAAGTTTGATAGCTCTACTTTTCACAACTTCTCCGTTGGGATAGGTGTCATCGACAAAACGCGAGCAAGAATCGTAATATTTTTGAGCTGAAACATAGTTTTTATCTGCGAAAGAAAGGTCTCCTAGTTTCTCATAGGACATTGCTTTTTGGCGTTTGTTAGAAGTTGAAAAGAAAGCAGATTTTGTCAAATAAACTATTGCTTTTGGTTTGTCACTTCGGTTTAATTCATAGTTCGCCATCGCATAATAAATCTGATCTTTAAATGGAGCATTTTTAGCATCTCGCAACATTTTCTTTAAATCGCGACCTAAACTTGCACTACTTCCAACCATTGCTCTATTCAAACGCGCATTAAAAGCAATCTCAAAAGAAGCCGAAGATTTATTAGCCAGATTGAAATGAATACTTGCCGAATCGATATTTCTATTTAGATTATAAACTTGACCTAAAATAAAATGTAATCGTGCTTTTTCTTTTGCTGATTTGCACTTAGAAATGGCAAGATTCAAACCTTCCGCTGCTTCATCGTACTCTTTTCTTCTTACCGCTAAATCAGCATAAGCTTTGTAAATTTCAAACTGTAAACTTTTCTTCATGCGAGGCAATTCCGGCTCAGCATTTGGATCTGGTTTTGGTTTGTAAAATGGAATAAAATCAGTGAATTTTCTTTTTTTCTGGGCTTGTGAAATTTCATTTAAGTCATCTAAAGCCAATTTCGCATCCGCATATTTATTTAGTTCGATATTAATTTTTGCTATCCATAATTCAGCTTCAAACATCGAAGGATCTTTTGTAAAAAATCTTTTTACGAACAAGAAATTGCTCATTGCCTTTTCGTAATCTCTTCTTAAATAAAAGGCTTTTCCAACAGTCAACCAATTTTCATCAATCCACGTATTGTATTCCGCTGATTTCATAGCCATATTTTCAGCACTTGGCATACTATGATTCAATATAACTTTAGAACATTTTACAACTGCAGTATCAATTGCAGGAAACATACCTTTTACTTCTGTTTCATTTGGTAGCGGATTAACAGGTAGTATGTTATAAAAGTCTTCTTTTCTGGAATCAGAATAAGTTTTCATTGCAACACGCAACAATTCTGTCGCATTAAAATGACCGTTGTATCGAGCTGTTGTAGAGTGATAAGTACGATTCAATAAGGAATTGTTCTCGGTAGAACAAGCAAAAAGAATTGCTATTCCAACTATTGAAAGTAAAACAGATAATCTATTTTTCATACTTATATATAACTGACAATTCCGTGTTTTAGTATAAAATTAAGCGATGTTTGTAAATACTTGTTGAATGTCGTCGTCGTCTTCAATTTTATCTAACATCTTTTCAATGTCTACCAATTGCTCTTCTGAAAATTCTACTGGTGTAGTTGGAATACGTTTTAAACTTGATTTTTGAACATCAATTTGTAAATCTTCTAAAGCTTTCGCTAAAGTTCCAAAAGCAGTATAATCTCCATAAACAGTGATGTTTTCACCCTCAACTTCAATCTCTTCACAACCTGCATCGATTAATTCAAGTTCAAGACTTTCAGTATCAATTGCATCCGTTTTCACAAATTCAAAAACACTTTTGCGAGCAAACATAAATTCCATTGAACCATTTGGTACAACTCCACCTCCAGCTTTGTTAAAATAGGATTTAACATTAGCAACTGTACGCGTTGGATTATCGGTAGCACATTCAACATAGACTAATACGCCATGAGGTCCTTTGCCTTCGTAATTAACTTCTGTAAATGATGCTACGTCTTTTTGTGCTGCACGTTTAATAGCCGACTCAATATTATCTTTCGGCATGTTTTCTGACTTCGCATTTTGGATAGCTGTTCGCAATTTCGCATTTGTCGAAGGATCCATCCCCCCTTCTTTTGCTGCCATTGTGATAGCTTTTCCAAGTTTTGGAAACATTTTAGACATCTTGTCCCAACGTTTTTCTTTTGCTGCTCTTCGGTATTCAAATGCTCTTCCCATGTGTCAAAATTTGGGCAAAAGTAAGGATTTCAAGTAGAAAATTCAATAGAAAAAACATTTAAGATGTTAAGCCTTAGAAAGCGTTTAAATCAATTGCAGTAATTTGTACTACCTCAATAGATTTATGTGACCATTTAGAATTGTACTTTTTGCATTTCCCAAGGCACAATAAACTATTTGATATGTATAGGTTCCATCTTGCACTCGATTACCGTTATAGCTTCCATCCCATCCTTCATGATAATCCTTCGTATAAAAAATACGTTCACCAAAACTATTATAAACAGAACACTCATATTTACCTTCATCAACAAAAGTTGAGAAAATAGGTTTCCAAATGTCATTCATCGCACTTCCGTCAGGTGTAAATGTATTGGGAACATACGCATAGAGTTCCTCGCGGAAACTTACATTTTGAATAATTGAATCCTTACATCCAAATTCACTTTCAACAATCAATTGAACTGAAAAGGATGCGTCATTTTGGAAAGTATATGTATGAACGGGATTGTTTTGGTTTGAAGTTGAATTTCCATCACCAAAATTCCACCAGTTTTGAAAACCATCTACGCTTGAATTTGTAAAACCAATGCTCGCAGAAGTTTGATAATTCGCAAGCTCATTAAAATAAAAGTTTGCTATTGGATTTGGATAAACACATACTAAATCAATATAATTTACGGTATTTAAACATCCATTTGTCCCCAAAATTGTAAGCGATATATCATAACAATCTGGATTATTAAAAGAATAATTTAAATCACCACATGTTGTACTTACCTCTTGCCCATTAATTTTCCACGAACAACTACTTGATTCCAAAAACGGAGTATTAAATGCAATATTCAAAGGAGCACATCCTTCAGTTTGTGAAGCAGAAAATGACAAACCAGGTAACTCTAGAACGGTAATAGTTGCAAAACCAGTATTCGTGCAACCATTTAAGGAATATGAAAAATTTACAGTGGTATCAGAAATTGGAGAAAAGCTTGCTGTTGGTCCAAATGTCCCATCAGACCATGTAAAAATCCCACCAGGCAATGAACTCACTGCTGTAATAATAGCGCTATTACCAGCACAAACAACAGGATTATTGGCACTTAAAACAAAAGGTGGAGCAATTGTAACATTGATTAAAGCTATTGAAGATTGACAAGCATTCAAGGTGTATTGAACTGAATAAGTGGTGTTTTGAGTTGGAGATACAACTATTGAACTTCCTGTTTCTCCGTTGTTCCAAAGAAATGTTCCACCTGCTGTTATTGGTAATACAGAAATAGTTGCCGATTGTCCCAAACAAATACTTGTATCTTGATAAATCAACTGTGGACTTGGCGTTACGTTTACTATTCCAATCCCATTACTTGTACATCCCCATTCATTAGCTCCAATAACACTGTAAGAAGTTGTTACGCTTGGAGCCACAAGTATAGAACTTGTAGTTTGCCCATCACTCCAAAGAAAAGTGGTTCCGGGTTGATTCCCAACAACCGTTAAAGTTGCTGATTGTCCTTGACAAACTGTTGGATTATTGAAATTTAGAATTGGACTAGTTTGTATCGATAAATCTAAAACCTCTGTTTGACACCCTACCAAATGAGAATAAATTCCAGAAGTGGTATATGTTTGACCGTTTACAGCCCAAGTGTATGAACTACAAACACTTACTACTGTTGTATTTATTGTACTTGAAGTTATAGTTAAGTTTAGAATTTCTGTTTGACATCCAACAACGGAGGTGTAAATTCCTGAAATGAAATAAGTTATACCATTTTGTGCCCAAACAAATGAATCACAAGCTGCAATTGTTGTCGAATTTTGTGAACTTGGGTTTATTGTTAATGCTAAGTTTTCTGTAACACAACCAACAACAACTGTGTAATTTCCACTAGAAGTATAAGTTTGGTTATTAATTGGCCAAGTGTATGAATCACAACTAGCAATTGTTGTAGTATTAGTTAAACTCGTTATTTCATCAACTATAACTACCTCTTGACTAGCACATTGACCACTTCCTATAGCCGTTACTGTGTAAGAACCAGCAGCTGAAATTTGAACAGTTGGATTGGAACCTAAACCATTTGACCATTGATAACTGGAACCTCCACTCGCCGTCAATGAGGTGGATGCTCCTGTGCAAAATACAAGAGAACCAGTGATAGAAAGATTTGGAGAAGCATTTACTGTTACCTGCTGATTTAATGTCAATACGGGACAATTTCCAAACGAAATAATTGTTGCATAATTCCCAGACATGGCTGTTGTCGCAGACAATGTAACCTGTGGATTTTGACTAGTTGATGAAAAATTATTTGGACCCGACCAGCTGAAAGTCATACCTGTTAATGTATTGTTTATACCAACAGAAAAAGCCTCATTTTCACAAACAGTTACGGGTGCTTGAACACTTGGTCCATCTGCCCAAATCTCAACATCATCGACATAAATCCCTTCATCTGTTCTATCGTAATTAGAAGGAATAGGAGCAGCATTATTCATCATTGCAACAAAATTAGAGCATGAGGCTGCAGCATTCGACCCTGTTTGAACATTGACAGAAATCACTTTTACTGAAACCGTCAAAGTTCCAGCAGGAATTGAATAGATAAATGTATTTGGAGTTTGGTAAACAACATTATTAGGTGCAACACAACTGATTCCATTTACCCCGCCTATTTGATTCCAAGTGTAAGAATGATTATTACTTCCTGCGACTTTAGAAATTGTTGTAAAAGCTCCTCCATTCAAAGAAATTAGGAAAAGTGCACCTTCACGAACATCCATTCCTGGTCCGTTTCCAGGAAGTACAGAATGATTTAAACGCAAGGTCACATTTGACAATTGGGAAACATCAACTGAATTTAGAATCAATTCATTACTTTCACCTGAACGACCAACTCTAGCTGAATAGTAACCTGTATTGTAATTTTGTGTTGTGCGATTTCCACCAGTGAAAGTCCAATTTTCTGGACAAGTTGTAGTAGAATTTTCGAAACCTTGAGCGTAATAGCGTATTTGTGAAAAATAGACTTTGGAAACAGAAATAAAAACAAATAAAATTAGAAATTTCATGTTCCCTAAAAGGATTTTTTCAATTCGGGTACAAAAGTACACTATTGCTAAGGATTTAACTGTAACTGATGTTTTAAATTATTGTTAACGAAGTAAAAAAGATTTGCTGTAACATTTTATAAGTGTGAGTTAATAAAATACTTTTCATGATAACGATTTTTTCCAGCCCCAACAGTTCGTGTAAATAATTTGATTTTAAACACTCAATAGAAAGGAAATCAATTTCAAAAACAAATCTATTAATGCGTTCATTACGAACTAGCTTAAACTAGCTATATTTAGATTAAAAAAATGAAAGTTAAAAAACTTATAAAAACATACATCTAATTGATTTATTGATATTTAAATAAATTTAATTTTTTTTATTAGTTGCGGAATCTTATTATATTTGTGCGATTCCGCAACTAATAAATTTTTAAATGAGCAAAATTATTATCGGTAGAACAGAAGAAATAGCAAGTTTAAATGGTGCTTATACCTCTGAAAAATCAGAATTCGTAGCGATTACGGGACGACGAAGAGTTGGTAAAACCTACTTGGTAAATACCTATTTCGAAAAAGAAATGACTTTTCATTTCAGTGGAATCCTTAATGCCCCAATGCAACAACAACTAAAGAATTTCAATTATCAATTCGGTAAGTATTTTGGTGAATCACCTGCAGTCAGTACACCTAAAAATTGGTTAGATGCTTTTATAACATTGACTAAATACTTATCTAAAAGTCGAAAAAAGGGCAAGAAAGTTATTTTTATTGATGAACTTCCTTGCAATACTTCGTTAAGTAATCAAGCGGCGATTTTACCATAATCAAGGAGTTC
>JBILQY010000394.1:0-2980 GCA_044372955.1 Crocinitomicaceae bacterium
AATTAGGAAAAAAATTAGTTGAAATAAATAATGAAAAAACACAACTTTAGGGAAATTAAAATTTGGCAAGAAGCTTTAGTTATTGTTAAAGAAGTATATGCATTTACATCAAACTTACCTAAAGAAGAAAAATATGGAATTACCTCTCAAATAAATCGTTCTGCTGTTTCAATTCCATCAAATATTGCAGAAGGATCTGGTAGAACTTCAAACAAAGAATTTATTAGATTTCTTGAAATAGCTATCTCTTCGAGTTATGAATTAGAAACTCAATTAATTTTAGCACAAGATTTATTTAATTTGTCAACTAATGATTTAATCGAAAACCTTCATGCATTACAAAATAGAATTGGTGGGTTTACTCGACAAATAAAAGAAAGAATTGAAAAAGAAAATTAGGAAAATTGTAAAATTCAAAATGAATAACATCGTAAAAAACATTCACTCAAAAATAGTAAAATCATCCACTCATAAAATCATCCACTCATAAAGTCATTCACTCATAACATCATTCACTCGTAAAGTCATTCACTCATAAAATCATTCACTCATAAAATCATTCACTCATAAAATCAAATTAAACAAGTAAATAAACAAAGTATGAATATAGGTACAAGAAAGTCAATTATCACAGGAGGGAAAGAAATCTCTGTTGAGACAGGCAAATTGGCTAAACAAGCGGATGGTTCCGTTGTGGTTCGCATGGGCGACACCATGTTATTGGCAACAGTTGTTGCTGCACAAGACGCTAAAGATGGCGTAGATTTTTTACCATTAACGGTAGATTATCGTGAGAAATACTCAGCAGTTGGTCGTTTCCCAGGTGGATTCTTCCGTAGAGAAGCGCGCCCTTCTGAGACAGAAATTTTAGTAATGCGTTTGGTGGATCGTGCTTTACGTCCATTATTTCCAGACGATTACCATGCTGAAGTACAATTAATGATTCAATTATTGTCTTACGACGGTGTGAACAATCCAGATGCATTGTGTGGTTTTGCAGCTTCTGCAGCTATCGCTGTTTCTGACATTCCATTCAATGGTCCAATGTCTGAAGTACGTGTTGGTAGAGTTGACGGTGAATACATCATCAACCCAACAATGGCTCAAATGGCAATTTCAGATATCGATATCGTTATTGCAGGTACAGCAAAAGACATCAATATGTTGGAAGGTGAAATGCAAGAAATTTCTGAAGCTGAATTAGTGGAAGTTTTCAAAATTGCTCACGTTGCTATCAAAGAACAATGTCAATTCCAATTAGATTTAGCTGCTGAAATTGCAACTGCTAATCCAAAAAGAGAATATAGCCACGAATCGCATAACGAGGAAGTGAAAGCGAAAGTGTACGAATTAGCAATGGAAAAATGTAAAGAAGTTGCACGTATGGGCTTGGCTAACAAAGCAAAAAGAACTGAATTATTTGAAGAAATCAAAGCGGAAGTTAAAGCTGCATTTACAGATGAAGAATTAGCTGAAGTTGGAAAATTCATTTCTCCTTATTTCTCTCAGGTGAAGAAAAAAGCAGTTCGTTGGGTAATGTTGAACGAGCGCAAACGCCTTGACGGACGTAATTTCGACGAGATTCGTCCAATATGGGCTGAAGTTGATTATTTACCAATGGTTCACGGTTCTGCTGTGTTTACTAGAGGTGAAACGCAATCATTGACAACACTTACTTTAGGTGGTAAAATGGATGAGCAATTAATCGACGGTGCTACATTTGAAGGAACAGAGAAATTCTTATTACACTATAACTTCCCTCCTTTCTCAACTGGAGAAGCAAAACCACTTCGTGGAACTTCAAGAAGAGAAATTGGTCACGGAAACTTGGCATTAAGAGCATTGAAAAATGTACTTCCAGATGACAATCCTTACACTATCCGTATCGTTTCTGATATTTTAGAATCTAATGGTTCGTCTTCAATGGCAACTGTTTGTGCAGGAACATTAGCATTAATGGACGGTGGCGTTCAAATCAAAGCACCAGTTTCTGGTATCGCTATGGGATTAGTTGCTGACGAAGGTAAATTTGCTATTCTTTCTGACATTTTAGGTGATGAAGATCATTTAGGAGATATGGACTTTAAAGTTACAGGAACTGCAAAAGGAATCACAGCTTGTCAAATGGACATTAAAGTGGATGGTTTACCATATGAAGTTTTAACACAAGCTTTAGAGCAAGCAAGAGCAGGACGTTTACACATTTTAGGTAAAATCACTGAAACTTTAGCTGAACCAAGAAAAACCTTGAAACCGCAAACACCAAGAATCGAAGCGTTCAACGTTCCTAACGAAATGATTGGAGCAATCATCGGACCTGGAGGAAAAATCATTCAAGGAATGCAAAAAGAAACACACACAACTATTACAATTGAAGAATTGCCAACTGGTGAAGGTCGTGTTCAAATCCTTTCTAACAATGGTGACGATATGAACGAAGCAATTCGTAGAGTACGTCAAATCGCTTTCCCTCCAACAGTTGACGAAGGTGCAACTTACACAGGAAAAGTGAAATCGGTTAAAGAATTCGGTTGTTTCGTTGAAATTCTTCCTGGAACTGACGGTTTGATTCATATTTCTGAATTCAGCTGGGAAAAAGTTGCAAAAATGGAAGACGTTTGTAAAGAAGGAGACGTTCTAGATTTCAAAGTTGTTGGTAAAGATCCAAAAACTAAAAAATGGAAACTTTCTCGCAAAGTCTTATTACCAAGACCTGAGCGTAAGGAAGAAACTCCACAAGCGTAATTAACAACGATTAAAGTTATACACAAAGGCGGCCATTGGTCGCCTTTTTTGATTTTAGAAACATTCTTTTAACCTTGATTACTTACCTTTGCAAAAAACTAAAAATAAAAGATGAAAAAAATAGCATTACTTCTAATTTTAATGATTGTTTGTTTGACTGGTTTTAGTCAAGTTACTATGAGTGCCTCTGGATCTTATTCCCAAAATTTTGACGCACTTTTGAATACAGGTTCTG
>JBILQY010000393.1:0-2980 GCA_044372955.1 Crocinitomicaceae bacterium
GACGCTGAAGCGGCAGTAACCAAAAACTTACACGTTGGACACAAAGGCGAATACTGGCATAAAGTGATTGAGCGTAAACCAATTCAATTCATGATAGTAAGTTTAGTGGTAGTTGCCATTGGTGGTATTGCTGAGATTATTCCAACATTAATCGTAAAAGAAAATGTTCCAACGATTTCTTCTGTAAAACCTTATACACCACTTGAATTAGAAGGACGTGATTTATATGTCAGAGAAGGATGTTATAACTGTCACTCTCAGTTAATTCGACCATTGCGTTTTGAAACCGTTCGTTACGGAGAATATTCAAAATCAGGGGAATTCGTTTACGATCACCCGTTCCAATGGGGTTCAAAAAGAACAGGTCCAGATTTAGCGCGTGAAGGTGGATTAAGAAGTAACATTTGGCATTACCAACACATGTATCGACCAAAAGTTGTTTCGCCAGGTTCAATTATGCCAGCTTACACATGGATGCACGACGATGATTTAGATGTTTCTTTACTAGAAAGAAAAATCAGAGCAATGCAAACTTTGGGTGTGCCTTATCCAAAAGGTTACGACAAGTTAGCAATGAAAGACTTGAGAAAACAAGCACACGAAATCGCTGTTGACATTGTAGCAAACACACCTAAATCAGCATTAAAAGGTGTGAACAAAGAAGCAAAAATTAGAGAAATCGAGAAAAAAGAAATCGTTGCTATCATTGCTTATTTACAACGAATGGGAACAGATATTAAAGTTAAAGTACCAAATAAATAATAGCCATGTTAAGATTTATAAAATATAACCTTGAAAGTATTGGAAGTGTAGAATGGTACCCAATGTTTTCGCTACTCATATTCGTGGTATTCTTTATTATAGTTGTGCTTAGAGTGATAAAAATGTCAAAAGAAACAGTTATAGAATTAAGCGATTTACCATTAAACGACAAAATCGATACTAACATTAAAGACTTGTAGGATGAAGAACTTTGCAAAAAATTGGATATACATTTTGATTGTTGCAGCATTAGGCAATACATCAAATGCAGTTGCACAGGAAGGGGAGCAACTTTTTAAATCACGTTGTAATACATGTCACCAAATCGACAAAAATTCAACTGGACCGAAATTAAAAGGAGTTAAACAAAAATGGGCAGACGCTGGAGAAGGTGAAAACTTATATGCTTGGATTAGTAATTCTACTGCATTAATAGCTTCAGGAAAAAGTCAATTAGCAAAAGATATTGCTGGCTATAGTCCAACTGCAATGCCTGCACAGACAGTTACAAATGCAGAGGTTGATGCAATTTTTGAATATATTGAGAACCCGCCAGTAGTCACAGGTCCAACAGTTACAGATTCTACAGCTGTAACTTCAGAAGTTGTAAAAGTTGATTATAAATACAATTTAACAGTTTTCAATTGGTTGTTATTCTTAACAGTGATTTTAGTGGTTGTGATTATTGTTCTTTCTGGTTCTATAATCGTATTTGTAAAATCTGACTATTTCAAACAAAAAGTGGCAGAGAAATCCAATACAACAATGATTGCGATTATTCTTACTGTTGGTGCTTTATTCTCTTCTTTCAACGCTTCGGCTTTAACATTCATTAGAGCAGGTGAAGGAGAAAAAGACAGTCCTTGGTTATTAGTTGAAAATATGGACTTAATTGGTTTGTTGATAATCAATATAGTGTTAATGTTTGTGGTTGTTTACTTAAGAAGTCTTTTCAATCAAATGGTTGCTATGACTAAAAAAGAATCCGAATTAGCTGCTGAGCAACCAATTGTAGCTGAAACTTTCACTAAAATCAATGCTATTCTAACAGATGCTGTTCCAATTGAAGAAGAACATAAAATCTTGTTGGATCACGAGTACGATGGTATCCAAGAATTAGATAACAATTTACCACCTTGGTGGGTTTGGGGATTCGTTGCATGTATCATTTTCGCTTTCGTTTACTTAATTAATTATCACGTACTTGGTACTTCTGATTTACAAATAAAAGCTTATGAAAAAGAAATGAAACAAGCTCAAAAAGACATTGATGCTTACCTTTCTAAAATGGCAATGAATGTAGATGAAACAAATGCTACTTTGATGACAGAAAAATCAGATTTAGCAGCTGGTAAAACAATCTTCGACAATAACTGTACGATTTGCCACAAATCAAAAGGTGAAGGTGATGTTGGTCCAAACTTAACTGATAAAACTTGGGTTTATGGCTACGATGTTAAAGACATTTTCTATAGTGTAAAAAAAGGTCGACCTGCTGGTATGCCTGAGCATGCATCAAAATTGAACCCAATTCAAATACAACAAGTTGCTTCTTATGTACTTTCATTACCAAGTGTAAAAGGAAAAGAACCACAAGGAGACATAATTGAAAAATAAATAATTAGCTTAAAAAAGTGTGCCTCCTTTTGAGGTACGAGCGGGTGATTTGTGAGGATTAAATTTATTGTAAAATGAGTGTGCAAGACGAAGAATTCAGAGACCGCATAGCGACGGTTGATGAGAAAGGGAAACGAGTTTGGATTTTTCCTAAAAAACCAAAAGGATCCTATTACAATAAAAGGAAAATAGTAAGTTACTTTTTGATGGCGCTTCTTTTTGGAGCGCCACATATTAAGATTGCTGGTGAGCCGATGCTTCTTTTCAATATCATTGAAAGAAAATTCGTCATCTTGGGCAAAGTATTCTGGCCGCAGGACATGTATTTGTTCGCGTTAATGATTATCGTAGGTGTGGTTTTCGTTATTCTGTTCACCATCATTTTCGGACGATTATTCTGCGGCTGGGTCTGCCCTCAAACAATCTTCATGGAAATGGTATTTCGTCGTATCGAATACTGGATTGATGGAGATTGGACTGAACAAAAAAGATTAACCAATGCACCTTGGACTAAGGAAAAAATCTTTAAGCGTGTATCCAAACACTTGATTTTTTGGGTTATTTCTTTCCTTATTGCTAACACCTTCTTAGCTTATATCAT
>JBILQY010000395.1:0-2979 GCA_044372955.1 Crocinitomicaceae bacterium
GTTTTAATTTACCCATTAATTGCAACAACTTCCTTCACTTCTGGAAGGTGGTTTTTCAATAGATTTTCAATGCCTCCTTTGAGTGTTGCTGTCGAAGATGGACATCCCGAACAAGAACCTTTCAATTGAACCGTAACTGTTCCGTCTTCAAAGCCAAGAAAATCAATAGCTCCTCCGTCGTTTTCAACAGCTGGTCTAACGTATTGATCTAATAATGCTTTGATTGGGTCGTCAAAATCACTTGCATTAAATTCAATTTGCTCACCAGTTGATGCTGTTTCTGCAACTTTTGGAGCTGGCATTTGAATTAAAACATCTTTTCCTGCAGCAATCCATTCCTTAATAAATTCGCGTAATTCCATCGTTATAAAATCCCAAGGAACATTGTCTGTTTTCGTTATGGTTATAAAATTGGCAGCAATAAAAACATTTTTCACAAATGGGAAATCAAACAATGCTTCTGCTATTGGTGAAAATCCTTTTGCGTCTTTTCTTGATGCAAATTCAACAGAGTCACCTGAAATTAATAAATATTTATTCGCAACGAATTTCATCGTTGTCGGATTTGGGGTCATTTCTGTATAAACAGTAACTGGAACGTTCATATTTGTTTTTTAATCAAATTTACAAAGAATGTTTCTTTAAACGGACAAGTAATATCCTAAGAGGTCAGATAAATTTTAATTTTTTAGCAATTGTTTAGAGCTCTTTTGCAATATGTGGTTCATTTAATAAATCTAAAACTGTTTTAACTGGGCTAAATGTTTCATTCGGCACTTCAACGAAAATGGTGTTCCAATTTGCCATTCCTCCATTCCACAAACCAGGCAATTCAATAAATCTAACTTCTTTTCCTTTTTGTTTTTTTGAAACGATAAAGTATTTAGAATCGTCACAAAATTGAGACAAGTTAACTTTATTTCCATCTAAGTCATACGTGCTTAAAACCATCATGACAGGATTGAAATGAGTACTTTGAATCATTTGCTTATATTGCTCAGGGTTATTAGAAATTTGTGCTTTTTCAACAATTTGTTTACTAATAATTCCATTTTCTTCCACTTGAAAAGGACCACCTCCAGGTTGACCTTCATTCCGAACCATTCCACAAATGCGAATTGGTCTTTTAATCAATAAAAGTAAATCTTCGTTTGTTTTAATAGCAGCAATTTCTGAGGCAGTAAAAGCTTGGAAACGCACATTTATTTCTTTTAACGCTTCAATACTTGGCTTGTTTTTTAAATTTGAAAGTGCATTTTTAAATTCAATCAATAAAGCTCCAATTGCGCTCCATACTTTTATTGAAAGTTTAGATTTAGAATAATGTTGAACATTGTCGATGTTTTTTACAAAAATCAACTCACTATCAATCTCTTGTAAATTGTGTAGAAGCGCACCATGACCTGCTGGACGTCGCAATGGTTCATTTTCATCATTCATCACTAAATTTCCTTCGAAATCAAAGACATACGAATCCGTTTCTTGATTTTGTTCGGAATACGAAACATTAAAATTTGCTCCAGTAAGTCCTTCAATTTGAGCAATCGTTCTTTTGAACAAAGCTTCAAACTTTCGCTGAATGGTAAAATGAAAGTGTAAGTGATTAACTCCCAATAAATTCGCTTGAACAATATGTTCTTGTATCGGATTCAAAACAAAAGGTTCTTGTACGTGAAAAGGAATTAATCCTTTTGGCAATTCACCAAAGCCCATACCTTCTTTTTGAAGTAGGAAAGTTGCAAATTCTTCTAAAGAAATCTCAAAGTTTAGGAGTTTTGATTGTAATTCTTTTGGCAAATGTCTAAAAAAAGCAAAATTTTGGATCTTGTTTAAAAAGCGCTCCACTGAACTACGATTTTCGTCCGTTGGATCGCTTAAAAAATCAAACAAGAACTCAAACATTCTTGATCCTGAACCAGACGCTGGAATGAAAACCCCAATTCTATTATTTAGTTTTTGAAAGAATTCACTGTAAGAATTCCATTCATTATCTGTTAGTTTTAAAATGCCATCTCCAACTTTACAGGGGGAAATGATTTGAAGTTTTGGATTTGATTGGCTAACTTTCTCACGTTGAGAATTTATTTGTTGTTCTTGGATAGTAGTAGTCATTGATAATAGAATCTAAAATTGTTTCTTTGCACTGTGAATTTAGTTTTCGAATATATAAAATATAAATGGAACGCAAAGGGAAGACATGGGATTCATTCACCTTTTGTTTACGAATTTGTTGACAAAGCTTTCAAAATAAGTATTCCAACTCCAGAATTAATTCAACTGAATAAAGCTTTTAATTTATTGAAAAACAATACAAAACTTTTAAATATTAAAGATTTTGGAGCAGGTTCCCACAAACTTGGAAAAACACGTTCAGTTAAACAAATTTTTAATACAAGTTCAAGCAAGGGAAAATATGGAAAGCTACTTTTTCAGTTAGCAAATCACTTTCAACCTAAAAAAATCCTTGAATTCGGAACTTCATTAGGTATTGGAACACTTCATTTTCATTTAGGTTCTCCTAATACTTCCATTACAACAATTGATGCTTGTCCAGAGACGGCTAACTTCGCAAAGGAATTTTTATCAAACAAGGTTTCCAATGTTCAGTTTGTTGAGTCAACTTTTGCGGATTTTCTTGCCAACCTTCAAAACGAAACCTATGATTTAATTTTTGTAGACGGTCATCACGATGGTGAAGCAACATTGAATTACATGCAACAACTGGAGAAACACGCTCACAATGAAACCATCTTTATTTTGGATGATATTCGTTGGAGTGAAGGAATGTTTAATGCTTGGAATTTATTGTGTAAGTCTGAAAAGTATCACGTTTCCATCGATTTATTTCGAATGGGGATTTTGATACCAAGACAACAACAAGAAAAAGAACATTTTATATTGAAAGGAAAATAAACTTGAGATAATTTCGAACGGAATTTAAAGCTGTTAAATTATGTTCGATATTTGAATATAGATAGG
>JBILQY010000397.1:0-2964 GCA_044372955.1 Crocinitomicaceae bacterium
TGTCTTAACCTTTGTGGTATCAGTATCGTTCGAAATTGCCGGCTCCTCAGTTTCAACACTAACGGGTGTCACAGGTGTTGTTTTCTTTTGAATTGGAATCAACATGAATAAAAACAAAACACATGCAGTTGTAATATTTGTAATTGCCAAAAAATTATTATTTACTCGCATTTCATCGGAGAATTTTAGAAGTAAAATTCCTAAAAGACCAATGGAAAGTAAGTTTTTGATTAAAGCTTGAAGTGGCGTCATAGGTAAGAGACTTCCAAAACAGCCACAATTTCCAGAATTATTACCTGATAAAATTTCTATAGAAAGATGAATAGAAAAAACAGCCAACATAATTATCGTAGATGGAATTACGATTTTTTTCAAGTTGAAAGGAAATAATAGCAAAAATCCAAGTGCAAACTCAATTCCTATTAAAACACGTGAGAAATAGACTGCCAATTCTGGGCTGAAACCCATTGGGTATAGTTGTGTGTATTCGAATTTTGTAATACTAAAATAATAAGACGGCTCAGGATAGATTTTAGCGTATGCCGAAACCAAAAACAATGCTGAAATTAAAATTCTAATGCTCCAAGGAACTACATTTTTTACCATTTCCATAATTCGTTTTTTTTTCAAAAATAAGTGATACTCTAATAAAATGATTTGTTTAACACACTTTTAACAAGCTGTTTCAATATGTATAAGTGCAAAAACAGAATAATTCAACATATCAAAATAATTTCCTTCCACTCCTTCACTGATCTCTGTAACTCCTTTATTATCTTCGATTTGTTTGATTCGCAGTACTTTCGTTAAAATTAAATCAGTAAGTGAAGTAACACGCATATCACGCCAAGCTTCACCGTAATCGTGATTTTTTTTCTTCATCAATTCAAAAGCTTCGGTTGAAATTTCATCATACACTTTCATTGCTTCGTCTAAGGTTAATTGTTCATTGAAACCACTCTCATTTCGCAATTGAAAAATGGCCATAATGCAGTAATTAACGATTCCCATGAAAGCATCTTCAAATGTTTCTCCAACTTTGTTCTCTCCTGTTTCTTGAACCGTACGAATGCGTTGGGCCTTAATAAATATTTGATCTGTCAACGAGCTTGGTCTTAAAATTCGCCAAGAAGTGCCATAATCTCGGGTTTTCTTTTCAAAGATTTCTCGACAAAGATTGATTACATTTGTGTATTCTAAAGAAGTTTTTTCCATAACTGATGACAAAAATACATCAATTCAAGCAAAACCAATTCATAAATCTAAACGGGAAGTTGTATGATTTGAATTCACCCAAAATAATGGGGATTATAAACTGTACTCCAGATTCATTTTTTAGTGGTAGTAGAAAAACACTGATAAAAGATATTTTACATACAGTTGAAAAGATGCTAGAAAATGGTGTTGATATAATCGATATTGGTGGTGCCTCAACACGACCAAATGCAGTGATACCCACAATTAAAGAAGAAATACAACGAATTGAAGCGCCAATAAAAGCAATTCGAAACGAATTTAAAGACTTAGTTATTTCATTAGATACTATGCGAAATGAAGTTGCGAAAGTTGGAATAGAAGAAGGTATTTCTATTATAAATGATGTAAGCGGCGGATTATATGATGAAAAATTACTGGATTTGGTCGCTCAAAAAAAAGTCCCCTACATTTTAACCTTTAATAATGGTAACGAAATAAATACAGTGCCGTTAGCTACAGAAAGAAATATTTTGACAGAAAGTATTGTATTTTTCTCTGAAAGAATAAATGATTTAAAAAATCTTGGGATAAATGATATTATTATCGATCCAGGATTTGGTTTTGATAAAACACTGGAAGAAAATTTTAAGTTACTAAATAACCTTGAGTTGTTACAAATTCTAGAAAAACCAATTTTAGTTGGAATCTCAAGAAAATCAATGATTTACAAGAAACTTGAGATAAATCCAGAAGATTCATTAAACGGAACAAGTGTTCTAAATACGGCATCATTTATTAAAGGTACGTCTATTTTTAGGGTGCATGACGTTAAGGAAATGAATCAAATTAGGCAATTATTGATTGGTAATAACTGAAAAAATACCAATTTGAAACTTTTTTAATTACTTTCGTAAACAAAATTGAAAAAATATAGACTATGAAGCATTACTTTTTGTTTCTTTCCATACTGTTGACAAGTAGCGTTTGGTCTCAAACACCAACTGCAAATTTTATTGTTTCAGATGATTTATTGTGTGCAGGAGACTGTATATCAATAGAAAACAATTCTTCTTCTAATACACTTGCTTATGAGTGGACATTTACAGGAGCAACACCTTCAACTTATTCAGGACAAAACCCAGGTTTAATTTGCTTTAACACAGCGGGAACTTTTACTGTTTCTTTAACTGTTACTAACACTTTTGGTTCCAATACTGCAACTCAAACAATCACGGTAGGTCAAATACCATCAGTAGTTGTTACATTATCAGACACAACGAGTCAGTTTTCGATACCAAATCCTGCTAATCCACCAATTCCGCCTACAATTTTTGCTTACGATAACGATAGTCTTGAATATGTCGAAATAAATGACACAACTATAAACATGTATGAGGAAGCTTATTTGTACGCTGAAGGATTTCCTGCTGGAGGAACTTTAATGTGGTATGTAAGCTGTGTTGAAGCAGATAGTATTTCAGGATGTTATGGATGTGCAGGTGGAGATTCATTAGTTGTTACTCCGTTTGCTCCAACTTGTTATTGTGTTACATATACAACTGCTAATGGTTGTGCTGTTACAGATTCAATTTGTGTGAATGTTCGATTTAGGGATAACGTTAAAGTTGTCTTACCAAATTCTTTTTCGCCAAATGAAGATGGAGAAAACGATGTATTTAGAATCTTAACAAACGTCGATATTGATAATAATTTTAATAATGGTTTCACAAAAGAAGGTGGAGCAATTGCTGAAATTGATATGCGCAT
>JBILQY010000045.1:0-11331 GCA_044372955.1 Crocinitomicaceae bacterium
AACGATTCAAACAATTGATTCATTTTTTTATCATCCCTTGTGAAGTCGGAGAACTTATATTTTCCTTTTTCTTCGGATGGCAAAGTGCTTTCATAAATAATTTGACAAACATTTATTACAAATCCATAGAAACGGTTGTTTCTATTCAGTTTTACTTGCTTAAAAAGTGAATTTGTAATTTCAATTTGTTCAATGTCTGATAACATTCTTTGTAAACTAACCAATTCATTTTTTAGCTGCTTGTCAAGTCCTTTGGTTCTCGTAAGGCTATAAATGGTTGAAACCAAAATACGGTTTGAAATTATGTTGGAGGAGAAATCGTTAAATGTGCAAATGGTTCTTTGCTTAAAAAGTAAATTGCTTTTCAATGTCTGACTAATTTGAACTTTGCCTTTTACGCCTGCTAGTTCTTCTGTGTAGTCAATATAATTTTTATCAATGCCTCTTTTCAAAAGCATTTTTGTAGCATTAATTAAAATCTTTGCAAAGAGGTCAAGAAGTTCCGTCTTATCGTCTATCGAAACATTTACACGTTCTTTCTCGTCTAGCTTGTTCCAAGCATAGCAGAGTAAGTAGTAAATATTTTCAATAGGTATTTGCATTACTTATCTTGACAGTTGTTTTAAAACTTCTGAAACTATTGTTGAATCATCAAACCATATTTCTTCAAGTAGAGGCTTCAATTCAAAACTTAAAATTTCATTCCACCATTTATTTTCATCTTCATTCGTTGTAAAAGTGCAGAAATAACTGTGTCCAATTTGAAACCCTTCACCAAGGTTAATATCCTCTTTTATTTTGCTGTTCACTTTTGTAACTGCTGAACAAATATGTTCAACCATTCCAGCAGATAAACCTTTTGAAGCAAGGAATGAACGGAAATTATTACCATAATCAGGTTGAAGTGTAATAAAAGCAAATCGTCTTCTTAAAGCATAATCAACAATGGCTAATGAACGGTCTGCCGTGTTCATTGTTCCAATTATGTATAAATTTGATGGAACGTAAAATCGGTCTTCTTCGTCTTCTGCGTAAGTTAGTTTGAGTGCAAATTTTTCTTCTCTTTTATCTGCTTCAATTAGCATCATCAATTCTCCAAATATTTTACTCAGATTCCCTCTGTTTATTTCATCTATAATAAAAAAGAAAGGTCTGTCGGGATGTGCCAATGCTCTTTGACAGAATGAATAAAAAATTCCGTCTCTTAAATCAAAGCCTCCTTTTTGTGTCGGTCTTAAACCTTGAATAAAATCTTCGTAGCTGTATGATTGGTGAAACTGCACCATTTCAATGTTTGCATCTTTTATTTCTTGCATTATTTCATAAGCCAATTTTCTAGCTATGAAAGTCTTTCCAACGCCCGGAGGGCCTTGTAAAATAATATTCTTCTTTCTTTTTAAGAGTGCCACGGTTTGTAAAAAATCAACTTCACTTATAAATGGCTTGTCGCTGTCGTCAGTAAACTTGTATTTTTTTATGTTACTACTTTGAAGTAGTTTTTCGGTAATGATATTTTTGTTATCAATTATCTCACGAATAATGTCGTATTCTTCTTCGGTAAGTTTGAATAAACTACCTTGATTATTTATGAATACTTCACAATTTTGTAAGGCTGCATTGTTTTTCAGCTCGTTCCAATGAACTGGTATTTCTAGCTTCTCAACGAGTTCAAATTCTATTTCTTCACCGTTGGAGGTGTTGTGAATCCCTTTCGTTACTTCATAAATTGCCTTAATTTGTTTGGTTGGAGTGCTTTCGTAACCAATGATTAAATCTCCACGTTTTGCGGCTTCAAAGTATTTATAGATTCTTCTTTTATTTCCTTTTTCGTTATGCGTTGTATAGGATTGCCTTTGTCCTTCGGTATGATTGCTGATGCTCCAAATTTTTGGATTAGCATTCAGCCACCAAAAATTCAAAGTCTCTGTTTCTTCATTTACTTCATCCATTTCCACTATTGGTTCTGAAACGATAGGAGTAGTTCCGATTTTTTTTGCTGAGAATTTTAAATTATTTGCTGCAAAAACCGAAGCTAGTTCAGGATAAAGTCTTACATATTCATTTAATATAAATTCATATACTATTGTCGGGCTAAATGTATCAGGTCGGAAAAGGTTTTTGTAATTCTTTATAGTGTTTGATTTGTATTGATAAACTTTATCGGTTATCCATTTTACCTGTCTTCTGTGATTAAAATTGTTCCCAATACCGTCAAAAAAGTAACTACCTTCAATTATACCAATTCCTAAGCAGGTATTCACTCCTTTGGTTGCAAAAACTACATCACCAATATTTGCGGTTTTAAAAAGCCAAAGATTCCAAGTTTTATTTGATTTGTCATCGTCTTTAAGTCCGATTTCTTTATTCATTTCTTCTCTTGATTCAAACTTGTTTAAATCATCGAAGTTGAAATCTATTGCAATGATATTTTCGTTATGAAACCTTTCCCATTCAGATGCCTGACTGCCTGGTGCAAACTTGAAATAATTTCGGCTTTCCTTATTTAGTTTTGTTATTTCAGGCTTTAATGTTTGCAATAAATTATAGGCGTCATCATAAGTTGCGATAGGTTTTAGATTATTTGGTTTGGGTTCTTTTACTGACCAACCTGCAATTTGACCTGCTTCTGGTGAAGCATCAAAGCGGACAAAAAATTGATAACTGTCTTTGTGAGATTCTTTGGTTATTGGATATAAAGCTATCCAACAAAAGTCACTACCAAAATTAGTTGCTCCTTGAAAGTCAACTTTATGAAAAGTGTAATCCTTTAATTCTAATTTGGCTAATAAATCTTTTGCTATTTGTTCAAGATAGTTTAGTACTGTTTCTCTTATTGTTCCTCTGTAAAAGTAGCTGTAAAAAATACTCCAAGGGTTTTGCCAATTGGCGAATAGGTCTCTTTTAAATAATTCGTATTCTTGAATCTGCTTTAAGAAGTCTTCTTTATAATGATTGAAATAGTCAACGTTTTTAGTTCTGATATTATCCTTTATTTCATTTACTAGTGTTTCGCTTGCAGTTTCGCCTTGCAAAATTCTACGTGCAATTTCTGCTCGTAATAAATTAACGGGTTTAAAATCACGGTCAGGGTCGCCATATTCTTTATAAATTTCTTCAACAATATTTTTAGGCAAACTATTAAGTGCTGCATATAGCGAAATTGGATTTTCGGTATATCCTCTATACTGCTTTGCTAAGTCAGTTATATATTGAAATTGTGTTTGCATAATGTTTTATTAGGATTCTTTTTTCTTATTGGTTTTCTTCGGCTTCTCTTTAGTAAAAAGGTCTGCCGTATATTTTTCGTAAAGCTCAAATAGAAAAACCATTCTGTTGGCTTCACTTGTAAATGCTTGTGGTCTGTAAGCCAAGTCCACTGCTTTGTCTAACTCGTTGTGTGCTTTTACCAATGTTGGTGGCATCGTCAAAGGGTCATAAAGGTCAGCAAGTGAACTTTTAGGGAATTGCAGTCTTGTATCTAAAACTTTTTGTGCTGATTCTACAATGGCTTTTATTTGTTTATTGTTTGGATTGTCTGGAAATGGGAAATTGTTGTAAACTATTGTATTCGAATATCTAAAATCACTTTTCAACCTACCGCAAGTGTATTTTGTCCATGCCATATGAAGAGAAGAAGTTAAAATCCCAAAGTGGAATAAAGTGGCATTGGGCAGGGCTATTGCGCTATCACTAACTATTACATCCTTTGATAAATAACCAATTGGAATATATTTTCTGTTTTCAGAGGATACTCTAGGAATAATTATATAATCTCTATTAGGTTGTCTTTCTTCAATGAAAAGTGTCGGGAACTCAGCCCATTTGCGAGTTGATGTTTTTGTGCTTTTCAATCTAAATTCTTTAACCTCTCCTAATCTACGAATGATTTCAGGAAATTTTTTAAGTGTTTGAGGATTTACATCTTTTAACCAAAGGCACCATCTTGAAACATTATTAATAAACTCAAAGCTACCTATATATTGTTTAACATATTCTTTTGCATCAGGGTTTTGAATTAAAAATTCTTTTTTTTGGTCATCATTAAAAAGTAGAAATCCTCCATCTGTTGGAGAACTACCTTTTACCATTTCGGGAACATTACATAAAGGTTTAGTTCTGCGCCCAACAAGTATATTATTGCCCTCAATTAAATAGGGATTAATATTTTTAACTTTGATCTGATGTGGTATTGTATTACCTTCATCATATTCAAAAATAAATTTTTCTTTTGTATCTATTTGTGAAAAACCAATAATAATAACGTGAACTGCCGCATTACCTTTTGCTTCATTGTTCCACTTAAATGTTCTATGAGCAAAATTAATTTTTATATTAAATTGATTAAAAAGTATTCCCCATAAAACACTTACTTGCTCTCCTTGCGAAATGGAGTTTGTGGAAACGAATCCGACTTTTATTGTAGTTCCTTGAATAAGTTCACTAGCTTTCTTATACCAAGCAGTAACATAATCAAGGATACCTGTTCCATCAGCATCTTCAAAAACTTTTACCATATCAAACTTTTGATCTTTAGATTGAAAGGAATAGCCGTAAAATGGTGGATTGCCAAGTATAAAAGAAAGGTCATTTTTTGAAACTACATTTTCCCAGTCTGTTTGCAATGCGTTACCGTGAACAATTTTTGCAGATTTTTTCAAAGGTAAGCGTGCGAAGTATTGTCCAAATTCATTGCTAATTTGCATATTCATTTGGTGGTCGATGAGCCACATGGCAACTTCGGCAATTCTTGCAGGAAATTCTTCATATTCAATTCCGCACATCATATCAACGTCAAGCCAAATAATTTCTCGAACGTCAAATACTCGTTGTCCAGTTTTATTTGATGCTCTTAAAATTTCTAATTCAAGCAATCGTAATTCTCGATAAGTGATTACAAGGAAATTACCGCAACCACAAGCAGGGTCAAGGAATTTTAGTGTGCTTAATTTTTTATGAAATTCAGGAAGTTTGTTTTTGTTGTCTTTGATACTTTCAAATTCTTTCCAAAGATCATCTAAGAAAAGCGGTTTAATGAGTTTTAAAATGTTGGTTTCGCTTGTGTAATGTGCTCCTAAATTTCTACGTTCCTTTGGGTTCATAACACTTTGAAACATTGAACCAAAAATAGCAGGCGAAATTTTGCTCCAATCAATGTAACAGCAATCCAATAGTGCCTGTCTCATTTTGGTATCGAAACTTGCTGTTGGCAAAATTTCTTCAAATAGTTTACCGTTTACATAAGGAAAGTCAGCCAATTGCTCATCTAAGTTTTTGAAGCGTTTTTCCTTCGGCGTATTTAATACTTGAAAAAGTTCTTGGAGTTTTGCTGCAAGGTCGCTACCATCTACAGATGTTCTTTGCTCTATATAATCTTGAAATTGTTGTTTGTTGAAAATGGTAGTATCTTCAGCAAACAATAAGAATAAAATACGCACCAAGTAAACTTCTAATGGGTGTCCAGTATAGCCAATTTCCTCCAATCGATCGTGGAGTTTACCCATCAATTCCGCTGCTTTGATATTCGCAGGATCTTGTTCTTTGTAGGTTTTCTTCTGGTAGCCCAACAAATATCCAAAACTTTGAACATTTAGCACTAATTCATCAATGGTAAATTCAATTGTATGTTGTTCCTCTGAATCGAATAATCTGAAAATATGGAAGTCACAAACTAAAACGTACTTTGGTAATTCATTTTGTGTTAATCCGTGAGTGTAATCAATAGCTTGTTTAAAAGCTTTGTCCAGGTTCTTTCCCCGACTTTTCATTTCAACTAAAATGGTTCCTTTCCATAATAAATCTATGTATCCATCTGCATCTGAGAGTTTTTTAACTCTATGCTCAAAAGTCCCAATCTTTTTTCGTGTAATTCCAAAAACATCGAAGAAGGCGTCTAAAAATGGTTTTGCGTCTGCTTCTTCATTTGAAGTATCAGCCCATTCCTTTGAAAAATTTAATGCTCTGTCTTTAATTTCGTTCCAACTTAATGCCATTCTTATTATTTATTGAAAGTTTTGTATTCCATAAATTTACTCCAATAACCTAATGCAGGCGATTCTGCAAATTTTGTTTCTGGATTCATTGAAATTATTTGAAACCCCCCATTGTTCATTATTGGAGCGTGTTGGTGGTAATTCTCTCTAAATTCGTCATTCATTCCATTTAAAACGTAAGCAATTTTTAAAAGCGTTTGTTTTATCAATTCAGAAGAAGCGTAACTAACGCAATAATTTAAGTCCTTGTCAATTATCTTTTTAAGATTCATTTTTATTTTTTCCGAACACTGAAATTTAGTAATGACTTTGCCCGACTTTATTTGCCAAGATACATTTGCGAATGAAGTAGATTTTTTTCTATGTATTAACTCTGCTCTATAATCATTAAACTTGCTAACAAATTCTGCATCAACGGTTTTAATGTTTTGAATAAATTTCCTTTTTGCAAACTCACTTTCAGAATTATGGCAATGTTTTACTAATGTAATCCATTGAAGTTTGCTCTCGGGGTTTTTACCAAATACGAATTGAGTTAGCATAGCAAGATAGTCAAAACAAGAAGATAGATGAAAAACAATACTATCATATAACGCCATAATTTCATCTGATGCCATTTCAAAATGTGGATTTCCCATTATGAAACCATTGAAAACCGTTGGTTTTTCTTTGAGCATCTTTTCAAATCTATTTTCAATTTCAAGTTTTCTTGTAAGTAATAAATAGAAATGAAGATTTGCACTTCTTATTCTGTAATTGATATTGTCACGCAATTCATAAATTTCGTGTTTACCGTCTTTCAACTGCCCGAAAATATTGTTTATATGATAACCGTAGTCCATAGCAAGAGCCATAAAGCCTTCGTGAACAACACTTATCAGTTTCTGAATTTTGTCTAAACTTTCTTGTGGGTTGTCAATATAAATTATTTCTTCTTTCATTCAATTCTGGCCTATAGTGAAATTGGTAGTTTCGTCTGTTAAGTTCGCTCAAGTGTCTTCTCGAAAGTTCTTTTCGTATTTGTACTTTCAAAAATACACTTTCTCCGCAAAAAATCTATTTCCTTGTTATAAGTTCAAGAAATTGCATTAACCAAAAATCACTCAATAACCAACTCATAATTCACATTCCTCCCTCCATCAGCTGTTTGTTTTAAAATTCCCTTTTCAACTAAATCTTTTATGTCTCTTAATGCGGTGTCGCTTGAGGTTTTGGTGATTTTTGCCCATTTGGAGGTTTTTAATTTTCCTTCAAAACCATCAAAAAGTTTATTGAGCATCAAGCGCTGACGTTCGTTTATTGGGGTGGTTTCGTTCCTTTTCCAAAATTCCGCTTTTTGTAGGATAGATTTCGTGGTTTCTTCGGTTGAAAGTATCGCATTTTTGAGGCATTCTAAAAACCAAAGCATCCATTCGGTGATGTCGTTTGTGCTGTGTTGCACTTTTTGTAAGATTTCATAGTAACGTTTGCGTTCTACTAAAATCTGACTCGACATACTGTAAAATCGTTCGCCACTATTTTCTGCTCGAGCGAGCAATTGGTCCGTTAACGCACGAGCTATTCGCCCATTTCCGTCGTCAAAAGGATGAATGATGATAAACCAAAAATGAGCAATTGCTGCTTTCAATACGTTGTCAATTCCATTTTCAGCATTAAACCATTCCAAAAATTTATCCATTTCTGCTTTCACAAATTCTGGCTTCACAGCTTCATAGTGTACTTTCTCTTTCCCTATTGCACCAGAAACTATTTGCATTTCGCCAGTTCTATATTGCCCAACTTCAATTTTATACGGTCCGCTATAACCTGTTGGAAAAAGTGCTGCGTGCCAACCAAAAAGTCGTTCCTCAGTTAAAGGTTCTATAAAACGTTGTGTAGCATCGAGCATCATTTCAACTATTCCTTCAATGTGGCGATTGCTGGGTACAAGTCCAACTGTATTCAATCCCAAACGTCTTGCAATTGAAGAGCGTACTTGGTCATAATTGAGTAATTCTCCTTCTATTTCTGAGGATTTTACAACATCTAAGGTTAAGGCAGTTAGCGTTGCTTCTTCCTTCGTTGAAAAACCCAAAGCGTTCATTTGTCCAATGATTTTACCTTGCATCAATCTAACTTCGCCAAACAAAGAATTGATTGCCTTTTCATTCCAAGAAAAATCTATCCAATTTTGATGTTCGTAGATGTATTTTGCCATCACTTAATTCTTTTATGCGGTAAATATATGAATTATTCACCGCAAATTTGCGGAGATTAGAGCGTGTTTTAACCGCAAAACAAGCAGAAACAAATACTTTTACTAGAAAGAACCTAACTTCTTTTATCGCTAAAGAAAAGATTTTTTGAACTAAAAAGCAGTTTTATTGGAATTATCGCTAGAACTATCGAAACTGAAATTTCTAATAAACCATTTTAATCGTAAGTGTTTTATTTTTATCCAATTTAGTAGAACATTCTTCGAAGGTTGGAACGGAAAATTTTGGGCGAATATTGTTTGAAAAAGCATAGGCCTCAGTAGGAATTCCAAAGAAATTCTTATCACACGTTTTGTTGTTGTTTTCGTCGTGAAACAAGCAAACAGCATACTTACCCTCTTCTAAGTTTTTAAACTCATGCACGATTGTATTTCCCTCTGGTTTTATGCGAATAATGCGATAAGTTTGTCCAACTTTTGCAAATTTTTGCGGGTCTTTGTAAAGTGCAATTTCAATTACACCTCGTTGGCTTTCTATGGAGGTAACTTTTACAGTAAGTGTATGTTCTTCTTTTTGAGCAAAAAATGGAATTGCCGTAAGCGCAAAAAGCAAGGTGAAAAATAGTTTCATAGTGAGCTGTTTTTAGTGATTGTCTTTGAATTCAGTTTTAAAAATACGGTCCATCCAAAGAAAAGTTGAAGCATAATTTCCTGTTAGTTTCGCATGGTGATCATCGTGGTGACGCGTTTTACTTATAAATGGTATTTTACTCAGCACAGGCAAGGACAAATCAGAATGAATGTGGATTTCGTGTAAGTTGCGCAAACCACCGAATATCCAAAGTGCATAGATACTCACTGGCGTAAAAATCATGATTAAGCCAAAACCAACCACAACACCTAGCATTCCCAACATCCATTCAAGCGGATGTGCATACAAGTACTCGAGCGGAAAAGGAGTTGTTGCTCTGTGATGAATCGAGTGAATATTTTTCAGTAAAAACTTATTCTCATGCATATATCGATGCATGAAGTAAAACCAAATGTCATCTGCAATAAATGCCACAAGCACTTGAATTCCAATCAACCACCAAGCTGTTCCTTCAGTTGCGAAAAAATCAAACATAAAGTAAGCGCCAGAGCCAGAGAAAATCAAAAGAACTACAAAATTGAACAAATACAAAGGCATTCTTGAACCAAAAACTCCCGCTTTGTAATCCTTCGATTGAATGCGAAAAGATTTAAAAACGTCCGTTTTAAGAACAATCATACTGTAAAGTAAGCCAAAAAGATTAGATGCTATCAAAACACCCATTGTTCCAAGTGCTGCGTATTCTTTGGTCATGATCTCAATGCAAATAAATTATACATCGGTGTGTGTTCTAAACCAACTTCCCGTTCGGCGTGTAGTTTCGTAAACCCTTTGGAAGTAAGCAAATCTCTTGTTTTTTGAAGGCGATTTTCAATGTCGTGAACTTCAATAACTAAGGACTGTACCATTGGCCAATGTCTTTCTTCAATCCCTTGTAAAACAGCCCATTCAGCGCCTTCACAATCAATTTTAAGTAAGTCGATTTTTTCAACCTTTTCGCTATCGATAACACTCGAAAGTGTTTTTAACTCACAATTCACTTTTTTGCTTCCCTTCACTAACTGTTTAGCAATTATTCCTGCAAAAATTGGTGGAATCCAACTCATCCATTTCATGCCTTCTGGTGGATTTTTCATCGTGCCTTTTACTGCGTCGCGAAATGCAGTTGGATTTTCGTCCCATTGTTCGGGATGTAAAGTTGAAAGCGCAGGTGTATTTGGAAAGTAAGTAAATGTTGCCCTGCTTGGTTCATTTGAAACGCCGTGAGCCAAGACATGAATGTGTCCGTTGCCAAATTCTTGTGCATTTTTTGAGAGTACTGCTGCAATATCAGGAATTGGCTCAAAGCAATAAGCATGAACGTTTTTTCCTTTTTGTATTGCTCTTAAACCAAAGACACCAATGTTTGCACCCACATCAAAAACAACATCGCCATCTTTGATTGTAATTCCATTTTGAAGATAACCGTCGACGTGGTGATCGAGCATTTTAGCCTCTGGTTTGCGCAAACAATAAATTGCTGTGCCGTCGTGTAATGTTGTTTTTGTCATAATAATTGAAGTCCTAAAAATAGGTAATTATTCCTTCATGGAATGAATTAGCGAAACGAAGTTATCAACTTTTAAAGATGAAGAGCAACATTTAAAATACTATTTGGTTGCAATTTCTTTACCAAAGGTCACAGTTCTTTTTTATTTTTGCACCTCTACAAATTCTATGGAAAATCGTCGCAATCTTCAAATTTATAATAGCCTCAGTGGTAAAAAAGAAACATTTGAGCCACTTCATGTTGATCATGTTGGAATGTATGTCTGTGGACCTACGCTTTATAGTGAGCCCCACATGGGAAATATGCGCACTTTTATAAATTTCGATATGATTTACCGCTATTTTCTTCATTTGGGATACAAAGTGAAATACGTTCGAAATATTACAGATGCTGGACATATAACCAATAGCGCTGGTCAAGAAGTTGATAGCATTGGTAAGGCTGCTCGATTAGAACAAATGCAGTCACTTGAAATTGTTTACAAATACAATGTTAAGTTTCAAGAATTGCAGCGTTTGTATAATTTGCTTCCTCCAAGCATTGAACCTACAGCGACTGGTCACATTCAAGAGCAAATTGAAATTATCGAACAAATCATTGAAAATGGGTATGCCTATGTCGTAAATGGTTCTGTTTATTTTGATGTACAACAATACATGAAAGACTTCAATTATGGAATTTTAAGTGGTCGTAAAGTAGATGAATTAGACAATGAAACCCGTGCTTTGAACGCACAAGATGAAAAGCGATTTTTTGCGGATTTCGCGCTCTGGAAAAAAGCAAACCCAGATGATATGCAAATTTGGCGTTCACCTTGGGGAAATGGAAATCCAGGTTGGCACATTGAATGTACTGCAATGAGTACCAAATATTTAGGTAAACATTTTGATATTCACGGCGGTGGAATGGATTTGAAATTTCCGCATCACGAAGATGAAATTGCTCAAAGCTGTGGTTCAATGGGTTGTAATCCTGCCAAATACTGGATGCACGCAAATATGTTGAA
>JBILQY010000398.1:0-2956 GCA_044372955.1 Crocinitomicaceae bacterium
TTCCTGGTTATTCAACACTTTTTCAAGGATTGTCTGCAAGTTTGGGAGTTTCCTATTTCATCAATCAAAAATGGAGTTTGAAAGCAAACATTGGTAGAGGTTTTCGTGCACCAAACATTACCGAAATTGCTTCCAATGGTTTGGATCCCGGCGCACGTTTAATTTATTTGGGTAATCGAAATTTTGATTCAGAGTTTTCTTTACAACAAGATTTGGCGCTTTTGTTTACCTCAAGAAATGTGACTGGGGAGATGAGTTTATTTAACAATAACATACAGAATTTCATTTATTTAGCCTTAGTTGCTGATTCAAATAACCAACCTTTAGTCGATGCGCAAGGAAATAGAACCTACCAATACAAACAAGCAAAAGCACAACTTTATGGATTTGAAACGTGGGTAGCTTTTCACCCTGAAAAATTAAAAGCGCTGACAATAAATGGAAGTTTTAGTTGTGTTTACGGATTTAATCGCGAAGAAAAATACCGCAACCAAGGAATTCAAGGCGAATATCTGTCACTAATTCCTCCGGCGCGTTTACTTTTAAATGCCGCCTATTCATTTGAGCTAAAAAAATCAGTTGTTCAATCCATTCGTCCTTCTTTTGAATATGAATTTAACGCACGCCAAAATCGTTACTTAGCCGAAAATAATTCAGAAACAGCAACAGCGGCTTATTCTTTGTTCAATTTTCATTTGTCTATCGAATGGAAGTATTTAAAATCGAAGACAGGACAAATCCAATTTCAAGCGAATAACATCTTTGACACTGCTTTTCAGTCGCATTTGAGTCGCTTAAAATACTTTGAAAATTATCAGCAAACACCTAATGGTCAGCGTGGTATTTTCAGTATGGGAAGAAATTTGTGTGTGAAATTGATTTTAAATTTTTAGAAAAAGGTTAAAACCAACAAATGATTTTTTAAAGATTAAGGTCATTTTTTATTTTGATTCACCTCACAACATTCCATACTTGGTTGAACGTGTGAATTTTCCATTTTTACTTTTGGACTGATAAAAGGAATTCCTAAATTCAAGCCACGTGCTATAGTTAGTAGGGCAGCAATTGTAATAAAATAGGGTAGAAGCTTGTTCAGGTTAGATTTGTATTTCGCATTGATACTTTGCATAAAGTAAGCAAAAATGAGCATCACTGGAATCGTTCCTAAACCGAAGAAAGTCATTGAGAGAACCGAAACGTATAAATCTCCTGTACTCAAGGCATTCATCAAACCTAGATAAACCATTCCACAAGGAAGTAAACCATTCAGCATACCAAAGAAAAAAGGACTGGAACTGGTTTTGTTTTGATTTAGTTTTGAAAAATTTCGAGATACAAAAAGTCCTATTTTATTAGAAAACTGCTCGATAAAAAGTAATTCTTTGAAGTAAGGACTCCAAGCAAAAAGGAGCATCAGCATTCCTAGTACAATACTGATGATTTGAATAGAAACGAAAAGGTTTAAACTCATTCCAATAAACCCAACCAATAAACCTAAAATGGAGTAGGTGAGTATTCTTCCGATGTTGTAAATGAGGACACCAAAGAAAATAGTGAGTTTACTTTTTCTGTTAACAGGAATGATTAAGGTAAGTGGTCCACACATTCCAATACAATGAAGATTGGAAGTTAAACCGATAATCAAGCCCGTTAGAAGAACGTTTATCATTCAACGATTAATTCCTCTACCTGTTCGTATTTTTTCCCTTCAATTTCGTAGGTAATTACCATATCATAGTTTCCGTTTTTTAAGAATTTAACGGGAACAGTTGAAGGAACAGAACCAATTTTTACTTCGCGATCCAATGCTTTATCATTTGGACGTGAAAAGCTAATTTTTACATTTTCAGCAAGTCTATTTTCTTTAAAAGCAATCGAAAGTAATTTATTTTCAATTTTCACAATTGCTGGGTTTTGAATATCCATCGCCAATTGACGTGCATTGATATTTTGTTGAAAATTCTTGTCTTTCAAGTAATAATCTTCAGTGGTTAGTTCAGATCCTTTAGAGCTTAATACTACCACTAGCGAGAGGATGAATACCATAAAAAGCACCATTCCTGCAATAATTCCGTTTCTAAATCTCATATTTTCAATTATAAAAGTGGACCAATAAATTTCGTGTCAATGGTTTCAATCAATTCACCATTTCCATATACTTCAATTTCTATTTTTTTCAATCCGTTGTCTAGTTTACCATTTTTTACCTTTACTAAAATGCACTCTCGCACTTGTTTACCGCCTTTTAAAAGTATTTTTTTAGCAACTTGCTCAACTGAAACAGAAGGATCGTTGGATTTGAATTTAATCTTGAAATCGTTTCTTGTTTTGTTTAATAAGTTGACCTCGTAAATGTTACTGATTGTTCCATCGTCCATTACTTGGTAGGTTGTACCTCGTTGACGAATGATATCTGTTTCAAAATCTTTACGTGTAAATAAAAGTAAACTTAACGCAATGATTAACCCAGCTAAAAGAACGGTGTAAGAAATCACTCTTCTTGTCCAAACAAAAGGTGTTCTTTCTTTGATTCCATTTTCTGAAACAAATCGAATCAAGCCTTTTTCCAAACCAACAGATTCCATCATGTGGTCGCAAGAATCGATACAAGCTGTACAGTTAATACATTCCAATTGTGTTCCGTTTCGAATGTCAATTCCAGTAGGGCAGACGTGTACACATTGATGACAGTCGATACAGTCCCCTTTGGAAGCTTCTTTTCGATCTTCACCTTTTCTGAATTTTGCACGACCTTCTCCACGTACATTGTCGTAAGCAACAACCATTGAATTTTTATCGAGTAAAACTCCTTGAAGTCGACCGTAAGGACAAATCGTTGTACAAACCTGTTCTCTCAAGAAAGCAAATACAACATAAAAGACACTTGTAAAAATGACAATTGCAACTAAACCACCAATGTGTTCTGAGGGATTAGAAATTTGAATTTTGAATAATT
>JBILQY010000399.1:0-2940 GCA_044372955.1 Crocinitomicaceae bacterium
CTTGCTATTAGGTGGTTTAGCAGTAATGTCTTACATGTGGTCGGCTAAAAGAACAGAGTTGAATAATTGTACAAACGAAAATTTGACATTGAAATCTGACATGCAAGGAATGAACGACATGATGCAAGGTTATGTTGGTAATATTTCAAATGACATTAAAAAAGATTTCAAAAACATGCTTGCGACTTACGATAAGTTAATTGAAAAAGATGCATCTAAAGCGGATAGTTTGAATCAACAAAAAGAGAAAATTATGTCTTTGATGAATGAATTAGACGCCGCAAAAAGAAGTGGACGTTTGACAGCTTCAAAATTATTCAAATTAAATAAAGAAAATGAGACTTTGCGTGATATCATGAAAAGCTACGTGAAGCAAATCGACTCATTGAATACATTGAATATCAAGTTATCATCAGAATTGGATGTTACGTCTACAAAACTAACAACTACAACTGTTGAGCGTGATAATTACAAGAAAGACGCAGAAGAAAAAACGGATCTTGTAAAAAAAGGAAGTAAACTTTCAGCCTATGGAATCAACACAGAAGCTTTGAGAATGAAACTAAATAAAACAACAGAACCAACTGAGAAAGCAAAAAGTGTAGTTCAATTCCGTTCAAGTTTTACTTTGTCGGAAAATACACTTACTTCGGCAGGTAAAAAAACATTGTATTTGCAAATCATTGCTCCAGATGGTCAAACATTACAAACAAGGGGTGGAAACACTTTAGAATCTGAAAATGGCACAGTTGCGTATTCAGATAAAAAAGATATTGATTACCAAAATCAAGCTGTTGATGTTACTATTTATTATGATTTGCGAGGAGAGGGAACACCAAAAGGAAATTACAAAGTGAAAATCTATTGTGATGGAACTTTAATTGGAACAGATAGCATCAATTTAAAATAGTCAATCTATATGTCAACGATTATCGAACAAGGAAGTGTAGCTTTTGAAATTGATCAAGTTACAGGAATTGGAACTATTACTTTTGGACACCCAATGAGTAATTCATTGCCTGGAAAAATTTTACAAAAACTTGCCGTAACGATCACTCAATTAGGAGAAGAAGAAAGTGTTAAAGTGATTGTACTACAATCAGAAGGAGAAAAAGCATTCTGTGCAGGAGCGAGTTTTGATGAATTAATTTCAATCACTGATTTAGAAGTAGGGAAAAAATTCTTCTCTGGTTTTGCAAGTGTTATTAATGCGTGTAGAAAATGCCCTAAATTCATTATTGGTCGTGTTCAAGGAAAAGCAGTTGGAGGTGGAGTAGGAGTGGCTTCAGCAGTTGATTATTGTTTAGCTGTTGATTCTGCGTCAGTAAAACTTTCTGAATTAGCAGTTGGTATAGGTCCTTTTGTCGTAGGTCCAGCAGTTGAACGTAAAATTGGATTGTCAGCGATGAATGAATTAGCAATCAATGCAACAGAATGGCGATCTGCTTCTTGGGCAAAATCAAAAGGATTGTACATGGAAGTGTTTGATACAGTTTCAGAAATGGATACTGAAATCCAACGATTGGCTTTACAACTTTCAAAGTCTAATCCGGAGGCGATGAGAATGTTAAAAAACGTCTTTTGGCAAGGGACAGAAAATTGGGATGCTTTATTAGTTGAGCGTGCAGAAATGAGCGGAAAATTAGTATTGAGTGATTTCACAATTGCAGCCATAAATACTTTTAAGAAGAAATAAATCATATTTTTTTCAAATTCATTTGTTAATAAAAACATAAATAGTATCTTTGCACCCCTAATTTTAGGTAATAAGCACTATATTAAAACAAAAAATACCGTGAATACACTAAGTTACAGAACGTTATCAGGCAACAAAGAAACTGCAGACAAAAAGTGGTTTATCGTTGATGCAGAAGGACAAACCGTAGGACGTATGGCAAGTAAGATTGCTAAAATTATCCGTGGAAAGTACAAAACATGTTATACGCCGCATGCAGATTGTGGTGATAATGTTATTGTTATCAATGCAGAAAAAGTTGCTTTCTCTGGTACAAAATTAGTTGACAAAGAATACGTTCGTTTCTCTGGTTATCCAGGTGGACAACGTTTCACAACAGCTGAAGAAATGTTGAGAAAACACCCTGAGCGTTTGATCGAAAAAGCAGTTAAAGGAATGTTGCCTAAAAATACATTAGGAAGACAATTATACAGAAACTTAAAAGTATATACTGGTACCACTCACAAACATGAGGCTCAAACACCAGAATTATTAAATCTTGATACACTCAAATAAAAATTATGGACGTAATTAACGCTTTAGGAAGAAGAAAAACGGCAGTTGCTCGTGTTTATTTATCAAAAGGAACAGGTACAATCTTGGTTAACAAGAAAGATGTAAATACTGTATTTCCAATTGATGTTTTACAAGCAAAAATCAACCAACCTTTCATCCTTACAAACACTGTTGGACAATTCGATGTTAAAATCAATGTAAACGGTGGAGGAATCAACGGCCAAGCAGAAGCAATTCGTTTAGGTATATCAAGAGCGCTTGTTGAATTGGAAGCAGAAAACAAACCTTTATTGAAAGTTGAAGGATTGATGACACGTGACCCACGTATGGTAGAACGTAAAAAACCAGGTCAACCAAAAGCACGTAAAAAATTCCAGTTCTCGAAACGTTAATCGTTATTGGAAGTTTAGCATCCAAACCACTGAGTACTTTAATAGTTTCTATTACCCTCTTTGGTTGTGCAATTAGTATAAATAGGAAAGTAAACAAAAACAAAATATGTCTAAATTAAATTTTGAAACATTATTAGAAGCAGGTGTTCATTTTGGTCACCTTAAAAGAAAATGGAACCCAGCAATGGCTCCATACATTTTCGAAGAGAAAAAAGGAATCCACATCATTGATTTGAATAAAACAATGGTTCACCTTGAACAAGCTTGTGCTGCAATGAAACAAATTGCAAAATCAGG
>JBILQY010000046.1:0-11262 GCA_044372955.1 Crocinitomicaceae bacterium
CTAAAAATGGACTCAACCAACGAAATGTAAACTTCCTTTTTCATCATTCTTTGAAAAATCAAAGGTTGACCAATAAAATAGATTGAATCTGTTAAGTTCGTTATTTTAAATTGTTGACTAAGAAAAGAGTAATCGTGAATTATTGTTTTTTGAACGTTGTAATCTGTATTAAAATTGGTAAAAAAGTACAGCTTATCCCAATCAATTTCATAGTTTAGTTTTAGAATGAAACGTTCAATTTTTCCTATTTTACTGCTCAATAAATTTGCTTTTATTTCTTTAAGATCAATCTTTTTGAGCGTATTAATAGTTACAAATCCGTCATCTAAAACATAAATAGTTGAAGCTGTTTTTTTACACAAATAGAAAAACCAATTCGCATGAATATTTCCCCAGAAAACAGCATCCGTTGCCTTGATTTTAGAAAGAATTGTATCTAATCGAAGTTTTCTTTTAAACACATTTATCGCGTTAAAAAAAGGATTGTTTTTACTTTTTGAAAATGCTTTCCAAGGATAATTTACACTTGTCCAATGATGCTTTTCGACAATTTCTTCTAGTTGAGAAATGGTTCTGTGAAAGTCACTCAAGAGGATCAAATGATGTTCTTCAGCTTTAAAAATAGCATTGTTTTTTGCTTCCAAAGCATTTAAGTACTGAAGGGGTGTTCTAACGAAATAGTAATTGCTTTTCATTTATTTTCTAAATGAATGTTTAATGTTTCTTAGAATGTTTTTTGAGAAATAGCCATTTGCTATCAATTTCAATCCTATTAAATTCGTTTTAAGAATTAATTTTCGTTCAGAAGATTCTCGCAGTTCGTACATCATTTTTTGCTTTTTAAGATAAGATTTTTCTTTATCTCCAAGATTGTAGTGTTCGATAGCAATTTCCATAAATGCGATGTAACTTGCTAAAAAGCGCTGCTTTTTCGAAAAATCTTTTGTTTTACTAGCCGATTCAATCATAATTCGATAAGTTGCTGTATCTACAGCAAGGTATTTTATTTTGCCTTTATTAAAAGCATGAAGAACTATCTGAATATCTCCAGCTGCTTCCATTTTAAATGGAAAAAAACTTTTTAAAACTTCCGCTCGAAAAAAATAAGTGCAAACCCTCATGATTTTGATTTGAGTTTCAAAAATATTAATTGGTTCTATTGTCCTATCACATAATTCTTTTTTTGCTACTCTGTTAAAAGCCGCTTTTTTGGAGTTGTTAAAAACGTATAGCTTTGTAAAGTCAGTTGTAACTGTTTTAAAGTCAGTGTTTTCATCTAAGAAATCTACTTGAATTTGAAGTTTTTTAGGGTTGTGCCAAAAGTCGTCTCCTTCACAAAAAGCAATATATTCCCCACGACATTCTTCAATAGAGTACAGCAAATTAAACTTTCCGTTTGGAACACCATTCACGGTAATTTTATTTTGTTTACTATGAAGAAATAATCGAATTATTGACGGAAATTTTTCGGCATACTCCATGCATATCTTTCTTGTATCGTCAGTCGAATCGTCTTCTCCAATAAGGATTTCAAATTCAAAATTTGTTTGTTGACTTAATATACTTTCGATACATTGAGCAATGTAATCTTCATGATTGTAAGTTAGTAGAATAACACTAACTTTTGGGTGAAGCGTTACTTTATTCTCAACCTCAATTACAGGATTATGAATGGTAAGTTTGTCTGAAATCATTGTTTTTAAAAAAAATAAAGTGTGGTTAAAATTTACTTAGTAAATTTTTGTTTAGTGCGCCTTTGATTGTTGAAATTGTGCTTAGAATATAGATTAAACCTTCATTTTTGATTAACCAATTGACAAATAAATAAATTAGTAAATATGATATTGCAAAAATAATTCTGGTCGCAAATTGATTTAATTCTAAATATTCGAAGATTAGAAAACCTGGAAGTAATACAATTAATCCATTTGTGAGGTAGTAAAAATGTCTTGATACAGAAAGATTTGAATGCTTTTTTAGTACCATTATATTTAGAATTGAAATGATAAATTTTGAAACAACCCATGTTACTGTGAACCACCAAATGTTAAAATAAAAGGCAAAAATGAAAGGTATTAATCCGACAGATTTTCGTAGAATTCCGTAATAAAAGTTTTCTTTTGCTTTTCCTTTACTCATTAATGCATTCCACATTAAAGAATTTAAAGGAATATTACAACTTGCTATTATCAATATCTGAAAAATCTGAACTGATGCTTGCCATTTGTTTCCGAAAAGTAATAAAATGATATCTGGACCAATAAAATAAAGTAAGCCGGATAAAGCATAACTCAAAAAAGAAATAATCGCAAACATTCTAAAATAGATCTTTTCATATTCTTCTTGATTATCTTGAACCTTACTTAGAACGGGAAATAAAACACGAATGATGGAGGTTGATGAATATTTCGTTACTTGATCTACTAAAGTGGATGCGCGCGAATAGAATCCAACGGTTACTGGTGAAAAAATTCTACCAAGAAGTAAAACATCCAATCGAATGAAAATATTGTTTAAAATTCGCTCCAAAAAGGCATAAATACTGAATCCCATTAAACGTTTTACCTCTTCCATCGAAAAATGCCAACTTGGTTTCCAACTTGAGGTTGACCATAAAAGAAGCGTGCTAAACAATCCAAAACTTAATGTTTGAACAACTAAACTGTAAACTCCCCATCCTTGATAAGCACAAATTACACCTAAAGTTCCACTTATAATAGAAGCAACAAAAGTCCTTAGCGTTAGTGCTTTAAATTTCAATTCTTTATTTAGAATAGTGTTTTGAACTCTGTTAAATGAATTGAAAATAAATACAAGCGATAACCATCTTACCAAGTCAGTAACAAGAGGGTTTCCGTAAAATTTACCAAGCAAGGGTGCTACGAAAAAAGTAATTGCTGTTAGAATCGCTCCAGCAAAAATGTTAAAGAAGAATATCGAACTGTAAGTTGTTTGTGTATTTTTTTGGCTTTGAATGAGGGCTGATGAAAACCCAATATCAATAAATACACTGCTTATGCTGATAAAAGCCATTGCCATTGCGATTAATCCAAATTGCTCTGGTCCTAGCAACCTAGCTAGAAAAATAGAAACAATAAAACTATTCCCTTGAATGAAAATTCGTCCAAGGATATCCCAAGAAAAGGCTTTTATTGTTTTATTTTTAAGTGAGCTCAATAATTCCTTTTTGTATTAAAAACGTTGCGTATTCCCAATCTAATGGCTCATCTAAATCAATAGATTCGATAGTTGACATTTCATATTTTCTAATTTTATCAAATTCTGAAAACTGTCTTGTTCGTATTAGTTCTTTAGAGAAAATGTAAATCGCACCATTGTATTCGTAAGTTTTTGGTGCGGTTTGACGGGAAGTGAAATTGCCTTTTTTAGCTAAATCTAAAAATCCAAATTCATTTTCTTCGAAAAGATTAAAATACGGATTACACTTCGTTTCCTTAACGCTAACAACCATTTCGCTATCAGAAGACTCATAGAGTGCCAAAGCCTCTAAAATGTGCTTAGAAGTCCTAAATGGAGATGTTGGCTGTAGTAAAACGATTGTGTCAAAATGAAATTCTTTATTTTCATAAAATTTTATCAAGTCCAGAATCAAATCACGAGATGAACTTGTATCAGTCGCAAGGTGGTCAGGACGGAGATAAGTATAGTCTAAACCCTTTTCTTTAGCGATTGCGTTGATTTCAGCATCTTCTGTTGATACACAAATTTGACTGTTGCTAAAAACTTGTTGTGCAGCTTCAATCGTATAATGAATCAATGGTTTTCCGTTTAGTAATTTTATGTTTTTGCGTGGAATTCCCTTCGATCCGCCTCTCGCTGGAATAACAACCAAGTATTTATCAATTTGAATCATAAGTTAAATTGAAATGATTTAATATCTTCATTTGCACGAATATAGTCTTCATGCTTTCCAATATCTAACCAATATCCATGATGAGGAAAACTCTTAACTTTTAGATTATTGGCGATAATTTTCTCCATGAAATCGGTGGCTGAGAAAGAAGTGTTTTCTGGTATTAAATTCAAGAGTTCCTTTTTGAAAAGATAAATTCCACCGTTCGAATAATATGTATAACTTGGTTTTTCTTTTAAATCTTGAACATATTCATTTTCTAATTCCAAAACTGCATAAGGAATATTCACCGTATAGGGTATTGTTACAACGGATAAATCTGCATTTGAAAGCTGAAAGTCGAGATAGAAAGCTTCCAGATTAACGTTGTTTAATAAATCTGAATTACAAACCATAATGGATTCTTTTTCAAATTCTTTGATGAGTTTAATTGAACCAATAGTTCCCATTGGAAAGGTTTCACAAACGGTTTCAATTTTAAAGGATTCAGTTTCTTTTTCCCTAGTAAATTGTTCTATTTGTTCACCTAAATAATTGATCGAAATCCAACAGTTGGAAATTCCATGAATTTTAAAAGCATCGATATTGTATTCAATAATTGGCTTATTTCCAACTTTCAATAAAGGTTTTGGTGTTGTCTCTGTTAGCGGTCTTAGTCGTTCTCCTTTACCTCCTGCCATTATCACACAATCAATAGGTAAAATGGTTTTTCTAGTTCTAAAATTCAAACAATCAATCACTTCATTCGCTTTGGAAACGATTGGTATTATTTTATAATTTTTCTCTCGAAAATCTTTGATTTGATTTAAAGCATTACTTGTATTTTGAACCAACGATTTTGGATGTTTGTTGGCAACTGAAATAACGCTTTCTTCAATCGAAATGCCTTTCATCAGTCCACGACGAATATCACCATCAGTTATTGACGCAATAAGTTTTCTTTCTTCATCTACAATAAAAAGAATTGCATCTTGTGCGAGTTCATCAAGTAGTCCTAAAGCTGTTTTAATGGAAGAATCTTGCTTAATTAAGTGCTTTTGCCAAGTCATTGTTTGTTTTGTAGTAGTTTGTTAAGTGTCAATTCAATTGCGTCTGAGCGAAAATAAGGATTTTCCCCTAAATACGATTGATTCACATAGGTTAATGTATTTTCAAGGATTTCTTTATAGTCAAATGCTACTTGAATTACATTTTCAGGTGCAAATCTTCCTTTTTGTCTGTCGCCTATGTTAATCACATATTTCTGAAAACTAGCGGCTTCTATTATCCCACTTGAAGTATTACCTAAAAGTAAAGCTGCATGTTTCATACACGAAAAATAGGATTGTGACCCAAAGCTTTCGACAATTTTTATGGAATCAATTTCATTTCGTAAGTCATTAAAGGCTTTCCTGAAAAGGGAACCATTGGTGTCAGCATTTGGAGGGTTGATGACCAATTGAAAGTCTTTGGCTAAAGTTTTAAGTACTTTAGTCGAAACTTCTGCATACTCCTTGTTTTTTTCAAAGTTTACCGTTTCAGGATTTACGGTAATAAGAATCGTTGGAATGGACAAGTCGATTTGCCATTTTTCGTAGAACGCCTCAATTGAAAGCAATGGAAGGTTAACTTGATTTAAAAGACTCAATGAGCCTATAACGGTACACGAGTTATTTAATCCTGTTATTTCTTCAACTTTTTTTGCACAGCTCGGTAAACTAACGAAATGTAGTTTTGAAGCTAAAGTGATTTGGTGTCGGTAAATGTTATCAATTGCTCCTAAGGTGATTTCACCAGCATGAAAGTGAGCAAAATTTAATTGAAAGGGGATTCCTGCATTCACAGCAGCTGCCATTTCAAAACGATCACCTAAGCATAAAATCCAATCAAATGTTGATCCTCTTTTACTCCAGAAATCTGCAAAAATTGAAACTGTATTTGCGTAGGATTTAGCTATCATTTCTGGTGAATCTCCAACTAAAAGATTATCAATTGCAATAACTTCATTATAAGAATCTGTATAAATCGAATGAATCGTTTCTCCAAATTCAGGACGAGTATGTGAACCAAAAGCAATAATACTTAATTCAAATCGCTCATCATTTTTCATAGCTGTTAACAATGGTAAGTAAATGCCATAATCAGCTCGGGAACTTGTTAAAATACCTATTTTCATTTTAAATCCTCCCATTTTAAAGTTGAATCTGAAAGCTTATTTATTTTCAACTTTTTTCCTATAATTTCCTCTATCTCCATCGGTGAAATGCCATTTCCTGGACGTTTGACAGCAATGTCTTCTTTTAAAATCAGCTCACCTAGTTTTTTGTCCTTATTTAAACAAATACTTTTTCGAGCAACTTCTTTATTTTTTAGTTCTGATTCGCTTGCCTTTTTAATTCCATCACCTGAAAGTGCTGCTTCAATATTTCTAATTGCACTAATCATGTGTTTTAATTCATCAAATTCCAAAGACGCCAAGTGGTCAGGTCCAGGAAGGGTTCTATCTAAAGTGAAATGTTTTTCAATAATTTTTGCACCTAAAGCAACAGCAGCAATTGGAACTTCAATACCTAAAGTATGGTCAGAATAACCTATAGTCACTCCCAATTCTTTTTCAATCGTTAACATCGCTTTTAAATTCACATCCTTCATTGGCGTTGGATATTCTGTGTTACAATGAAGAATATTTATTTTTTCTTTTGCCAGGCCTTCTTCCATCAATACATTTAAAGCCGCTTTGATTTCTTTTAAATCTGCCATTCCTGTTGAGAGTATGACCAATTTTCCTTTTCGAGCAATATGTTGTAAGTAAGGTTTGTTGGTTATTTCGCCAGATGGGATTTTAAAAAATGGTTGTCCAATGCTTTCTAAAAAATCAACGCTTTCTTCGTCGAAGCCTGTTGATGCGAATTGAATTTTCTTTGATTTGGCATAAGTAAGTAATTCATTATGCCATTCGTAAGGAAGTTCAAGTTTTTGTAACATCGCCAATTGTGAATCATCGGAATCATTGGTGTTGTTTTGTTGGTAAACTGCTTTTTTGGCTGAACTGTTTACCAGTTTTTCGGCTTTAAATGTTTGAAATTTAACAACATCAGCTCCAGCATCGGCTGCCAGATCAATAAGTCTTTTTGCTTTTTCTAGATCACCATTGTGATTGACTCCAGCTTCCGCAATGATTAGCACTTTAGTCATTTTTTCTCAGAAGTTTAGCGGGATTCCCAACCATGACAGAATTGTCTGCTACATCTTTTAAAACTACACATCCAGCACCAATAATACAATTCTTACCGATTTTCACTCCTTGAATAATAGTGGAATTTGCTCCGACAAAAGATCCTTCACCAACAGATACATTTCCTGCCAAGGTAGCTCCAGGTCCAATATGAGTATAATTTCCAATTTCAGCTTCATGATCTAAAACACAACCTGTATTTAGAATGCATCCAATTCCAATTATTCCAAGTGGGTTCACAATTACTCCTGCTGCAACCAAGGTTGAATCACCAATTTTTGTGTTAAATCCTAAAATTGCACTTGGATGGATTAAGCTACATTCATTTAGGTTGTTTTCTCGAATGAACGAATGAATTTTTCTTCTGAGGTGATTGTCACCAATGGACGGGAAAACAAAGGAATTTGAGTTTGAAAAATCAAATTCTTTTTCTATTCCAAAATAACTTAACTGATAGGGATTGATTTTGTTTTCAACTAAATCCAGATAGCCAATTGCTTCTAAATTTGTTTTTTGAGCAATATCAATAGCAGTGTATGCATGACCAGAATAACCGAAGAAGATTATTTCATTTGATGGTTCTCTCATTTGGTGTAGCAGTTAAAAACAAAAAAAAGAACACTAAAGGTATTTTATTTCCTTTCTGTGTTCTTTTTTACAATTTTATTGTTCGATTAGAAATCCTAAATGTATTTCTTTCAATTATTTTATGTCTAAGGAAACAACATTCTCCCAGTACCATTTTACTGTTTCTTTTAAACCAGCTTTTAATGAAAACTTCGGGTCATATCCTAGTAAAGTTTTTGCTTTTTCGATAGAAGCTAGCGAGTGAGGAATATCTCCTTTTCTGTTTGGTCCATAGATTGGTTCTAATGTGGCAATAGTTGGATCATATTCGGATAAATTCGCTCTTAACTCGTAATACAATTCATTCAAAGTTGAACTATCTCCAAATGCAACATTGTACACTTCATTTAAAGCGGCTTTGTTTTCAGTAAACAAGGCCAATCGATTCATTTGAATCACGTTATCAATATAGGTGAAATCTCTTGAAAAACTTCCGTCTCCATTAATTACGGGTGATTCTTTCTGTAATAAGTTTGCACTGAATTTTGGAATCACAGCAGCATAAGCTCCATTTGGATCTTGTCGTCTTCCAAAAACATTGAAATATCTTAAGCCAATGCAATCTAAACCATAAGTTTTACCGAAAACATCTGCATATAGTTCGCTAACATATTTTGTTATTGCATACGGAGACAAAGGTCTTCCGATAACGTTTTCTACTTTGGGAAGTATTTCAGAATCGCCATAAGTAGAAGAACTTGCAGCATACACAAAACGTTTAATTCCCGCATCTCTAGCTGCAACTAACATGTTTAAAGTGCCACCAATATTGATGTCGTTTGTTGTGATAGGGTCTGCAATAGAGCGTGGTACTGAGCCCAAAGCTGCTAAATGCAAAACTAAATCAGCACCTTCAACTGCTTTATTACAATCGTCTAAATTGCGAATATCGCCCTCAACCAAAGTAAACAAAGAGGAATCCATTAAATGAGCGATGTTTTCTCTTTTTCCTGTAAGGAAATTATCCAAACAAATAACTTCTAAACCTTCATTAACAAATGCTTCACATGTGTTTGAGCCAATAAATCCTGCACCTCCTGTAACTACTATTTTCATACTATCAAATAAATATGGCTTCGCCGTGGTAACTTACATTTTTTGATGAAAGTCACCAATTAATAATTAAAAAAATGAAACTAATTAAGTTTCTTTACAAACGATTTGGAAACATGAAGTACAAATTTCTGTCCCAAACTTTCAATTTCAACTATCAACTTATGATTGCGATTAACTTCAATCGAAGTGGCAATCAAACCTTGAAATGGCCCCTTAATAACTTCAACTAAATCACCTGTTTCGATGCTTGTTGTTTCCTCTAGCTGAGAATCTATTTCAGGTTGAAGGATAATTTTTAAGTTGTTAATTTCAAAGTCTCTTACAATTGCAGGTTTTCCTTGGTAATGTAATACCGAGTGAAATCCTGAAGTGTTGTAAATAAGTCTTAAATCTAACTCAGACGTATGAATAAATAAAGTAGAAGAAATCAAAGGTGTTGAAACCTTTTTTTTTCGATCACTCCATTGTTTCAAGCTTGTTTGAAGTGGTAAAAAAACCTCAAATCCAAGCTTTTGCAATCTTTCTTCAACTTTTTTTTCAGCCCTTGAATTTGTTTTAATAACATACCATTTCTGATTTTCAAGCGGTTCTTTTGAAGAAAGTTTTTCAATCATACGTTCAAGCTATTGCAAATATAAAGATTTTATCGTGCTTTCATTCGCCCAATTTAAAGATTAGCTTAATTTTGTTTCAGATAATGAAAATTGTAAAAATTATAAACAGCTCTTCAACTGTTATCAGTTTGCTGTGTTTGTTCAGTGTGTTTCTCTATTTTGGATCAAAGGTTGATTCATCAATAACTTTTTATTTTCAACTTTTTATCAAATTGGGTCTTGCATTCGGAGTTGTCACTTTAGTGTTGAGGTATTTAAAAGAGCGAAAGTTTGATTTAACGGTTTTAGCATCAGATATTTTTTTCATGGTGTTTTTTCTACTCATTATTTTCAATAAGCACCATTCAATTTCCTTTTTTAAAAACAATTTAATCTTTGTTTTGGGTGCTTTGTTTCTGTTTATTAGAGAATTCTCAACCCTTACAATCAACTACAAAAGAAAAGTATTAAATCCTGCTCAATTGTTTATTATCAGTTTCTTAGGGATTATTTTTCTCGGTGCTTTTTGCTTACAACTTCCAAATGCAACCACAGAAAAGATTTCATTTCTTGATGCACTGTTTACTTCTACAAGCGCTGTTTGTGTTACGGGGCTTTCGGTCGTTGATACACAATACACCTTTACAACTTTTGGAAAAGTAATCATTATGATATTGATACAAATTGGTGGACTTGGAATCATGACCTTTGCCAGTTATTTCAGTTACTTTTTTAAAGGCTCTAGTTCTTATGAAAACACACTTGTACTTGGAGAATTAACAAGTGAAAATAAAATTAGTGAGGTTTTTCGCACCATTAAAAAAATCTTAATTCTAACGAGTTTAATTGTATTTATTGGTGCAGTTAGTATTTATTTCACAACCCCAGCAAAAAACTTTGATTCCTTTTTAAATCACCTTTTCTTTTCTGTATTTCACAGTGTTTCAGCTTTCAATAATGCAGGTTTTTCAACTTTATCGGCTGGTATGTACGATGATACGCTAAAGTTTAATTATTCTTTTCATTTGATTATTTCCTTCTTAATCATTTTTGGAGGAATGGGTTTCCCAATCGTATTCAATGTGATTCGTTTCTTTAAATACAAAATGAATTTATTGTTCAATCGCTTTTTTGACACTAAAAAAGTGGAACATGTTCCTTGGGTTATTAACCTAAACACGCGAATCATTTTAATTACAACTTTTATTTTATTGGTAGTTGGAACGGTAGCTTTTTACTTCTTCGAATACAATGGCGTTCTTAAAGATCACAATGACTTTGGAAAAATCGTAACAGCTTTTTTTGGATCAGTAACTCCAAGAACTGCTGGTTTTAATACTTTTGATATGGCAGATTTAAGTTTCCCGACTGTCATGTTCACAATTCTATTGATGTGGATTGGTGCTTCTCCTGCTTCAACAGGTGGTGGTATTAAAACGAGTACGTTTGCAATTGCAACTTTAAATTTTGTCTCCTTAGCAAAAGGTAAAGATAGAATCGAAATAAACCGCCGTGAAGTGGCTGATATTTCTGTTCGACGTGCCTTTGCAATAATCTCGCTTTCTCTTGCTGTAATTGGATTAGCAGTTTTAATTCTCGTTAAAATTGAACCTGATAAAAGTTTTATTCATCTGGCATTTGAAGCGTTTTCTGCCTTTAGTACAGTTGGATTAAGTATAAATTTGACACCCCGCTTTGGTGAAGGAGGAAAAATTGTGTTGATTTGCTTAATGTTTATTGGAAGAATCAGTACATTAACGATGCTTATTGCGATTTTTAGAAAAACGAAATACAAAAATTATAAATACCCTAAAGAAGAGATTCTCATAAACTGATGAAGCTATGATGAAATACATAATTGTTGGACTGGGGAACTTTGGTTCTTCACTCGCGATGAA
>JBILQY010000092.1:0-8420 GCA_044372955.1 Crocinitomicaceae bacterium
GTGTTTTGCTCGGTTGTATTCTAAATCCGTTCCGATAATCGATTCCAAATGATAGGGTGGATTGGAGAAAATCAAATCGTAAGGTTTTTGAAAATCTATTTTTAAATAATCTCCTTCCAAACAATTCAAGCGATTACTCCATTTTGATTGATTAAAATTAAACGAACATTCTTCTGCAGCGAGTGAATTGATTTCAATAGCATCTAGTTGAATGTCAGTGTTTTTCTGTGCTACCATTAACGATAGCACACCTGTTCCTGTTCCTAAATCTAAACCTGACTTTTTATTGGTCGCGTCGATAAATGCACCGAGCAACATAGCATCTGTTCCAACTTTTAATGGATTATTGGCTTGTTTTACGTCAAATTGCTTGAAACGAAAAACAGACAAATCAATAAGCTTTAGCGAAAATTACTCTTCCTGCTGAAGGTTTACCTGTTACCATGCAAACGCCTTCTTCTGGTTCTTGATTCAACGCAATACAACGAATAGTAGCTTGCGTTTCTTCCTTGATTTTAGATTCCGTTTCTTTTGTTCCATCCCAATGTGCCAAGAAAAAACCTCCGCCATCAATTTGACTTTTGAATTCTTCGTAAGTATCTACTTTTTTGGTGTTTTCAGTTCTGAATTTTTTCGCACGTTCAAATAAATTCGTTTGAATTTCGCCTAATAAATTCTCAATGAATGCGTCTAAACCTTCAAAATCAACTGTTTGTTTTTCTTTTGTATCGCGACGAGCAATTTCTGCTTTTCCGTTTTCTAAATCTCTTGGTCCCATTGCCACACGAACAGGTACGCCTTTTACTTCGTAGTGTGCAAATTTCCATCCTGGTCGGCGGTTGTCGTCATCGTCAAATTTGAATGAAATTCCACGCGCTTTCAATTTCGCTGCCAATTCTTTCATTTTTTCAGTGATGGCTTGCAATTCTTCATCTGTTCTATAAATTGGAACTGCAACCACTTGAATTGGAGCCAAAGTAGGAGGGAGCACCAATCCTTCATCGTCAGAATGTGTCATAATTAACGCACCCATCAAACGTGTCGAAACGCCCCAAGAAGTTGCCCAAACGTAATCTAATTTTCCTTCTTTATCTGCAAATTTCACTTCAAAAGCTTTCGCAAAATTTTGGCCTAAAAAGTGAGATGTTCCAGCTTGTAAAGCTTTTCCATCCTGCATCATTGCTTCAATACATAAGGTGTCTTCTGCTCCTGCAAATCGTTCACTTTCTGTTTTTCTACCTTTGATTACTGGCATTGCCATAAAGTTTTCCGCAAAGTCAGCGTAAACATCCAACATTTGTTCTGCTTCCGCAATTGCCTCTGCTTTGGTTGCGTGAGCTGTGTGACCTTCTTGCCAAAGAAATTCAGTGGTACGCAAAAATAAACGTGTACGCATTTCCCAACGAACAACATTTGCCCATTGGTTGATTAATATTGGTAAATCTCTATAAGATTGAATCCAGTTTTTGTAGGAATTCCAAATAATTGTTTCAGAAGTTGGACGAACGATTAATTCCTCTTCTAATTTTGCAGTTGGGTCAACAATAACACCGCTTCCATCTTCTGCATTTTTCAATCGATAATGAGTAACAACAGCACATTCTTTCGCAAAACCATCAACGTGGCTTGCTTCTTTACTCAAGTAAGATTTTGGAATGAACAAGGGAAAATAAGCGTTTGAATGACCTGTTTCTTTGAATTTAATATCCAAAACATCTCTCATTTTCTCCCAAATTGCATAACCATAAGGCTTGATAACCATACAACCGCGAACATCTGAATGTTCAGCTAAATCTGCTGCATAAACCAAATCGTTGTACCATTTCGAATAATCTTCTGCTCTTGTAACGCTTTTCTGTGCCATACTCCAATTAATAAATAGGTTGCAAAGTTAATCATTTGAACTGATTGAAAGATTCATAAATTTAAAACCTGAGTTCGATTATTAAAATTGAACTCAGACCGCTTAGAGACAATGAGTTACGATTAATTCTTTTGAAAATGTATCGGGATACATAGATAAAGTATTAAGAAGTAAATCGTTGTTTATCAGCGGAATAATTTTTGCTTTGATTAAAAACAAGTAACTCGTCGTTATTTTCTCTCAATTTAGCTCGCTACCGCGTAAGCAGCACCGCAGGTAAATCTTCAAGGAAACGCCTTGATTTACATGTTTTTAACTCAATCTGAGTTCCTATTTTATTATCGAACTCAGGTTTAAAGGACAATTTTTTTTTTAGTTTGATAAACTATTCACGTATTTAAAAATGACTAAACAGTTTTTATTGATGGAGCTAAATTGACTAAAGAAATAGTAGTATTTTGAGTCCAAAGTTTGATACCCATATAGATTCAAAAACAAGCATACCTAGTTTAACTTTTATCAAAAGTAAGCGATGACTTCACGGAATTAGGATCAAGATACAAATGCAAAAGAATACACTATTTTGCAACAAATAATGGTAAAAAAAACTAAATGATAAACCGCTTGTTTCCCTTCTAGAGCATCCATTTAATTCAATTAGGGGAAAAATCTGGACAAACATAAAAAACTATTAACCTGAGTTTTAGATTTAACAAACATTCAGAACAAAATACTGAACATTCAGAACAATTTTGTGTTTTGAGTTCTGTTCATATTTAATTTTGATAAGCTTTAAGTGAAAATTGTTTTTTTTAAGCTTAAAAGAAATAGGGAGGGATTAAGATTATTTTGATTATTGATTAGATTAGTTCATTTTTATTGATAATTCCACTTTAAAAATTAAACAAATATGAAAAGATTAAAAAGACGAGTTTTGGTTTATTCAGAAAAATTTCTTCGCGTATTTCCCTTGTTTAGAATTATACTTTAATTAATCAACTAAAGCAATTAGAATATCTTTAAACTCTTGGTAAAACGCGTCGAATTCTATTAAACGTTTTTTGAAAAAGGAATATATTTTTTCCCAATCATCATCGTTGTAAAAGTTTGCATTTTCCAATTCCCAATAGATTCTACCAATTACAAGTCCTTCTTTGGTGGTAAATTCCTCATTCCAAGTTGTAGTTTGCTCCATAGAAGCTTCTAATACTTTCTTCAGTTCTCCAAGTTGTTCCCAGAAAATAGCTTTGATGCCAGCATCTTTGAATTGAATATCGTAACATACAGCAGTTGTTTTGCCGTCGCAAATTAAACGCAAGTAAGTGTCTTGAACTTCTGTTTTATAGTTTAACCAATTGACTCTTTTTCCAGTTGTGGATAGGGTTCCACGCATGTATTCTTTGAAACCTGACCAGAACTTTTCGTTGCGTTCTTTTCGCGCTTCTTTGGATAACATACTTATTTATTTCCCTTCGCGTGGTCCGCTAAAAATTGCTGTAATCCTAAATCTGTCAATGGATGTTTTGCCAAAGCTTTGATTGCACTTAAAGGTCCTGTCATTACATCCGATCCGATTTCAGCACAATGAATTATATGCATTGGATGACGAACCGAAGCAGCAAGGATTTGAGTGTCAAAAGCGTAATTATCGTATATCAAACGAATTTGTTCGATTAAAGCTAAACCATCAGTTGAAACATCATCTAATCTTCCTAAAAATGGAGAAATGTAAGTAGCACCAGCTTTTGCAGCTAACAATGCTTGTCCTGCTGAGAAAATCAACGTACAATTGGTTTTAATTCCTTTTTGGTCAAAGTACTTTATCGCTTTAATTCCTTCTGGAATCATTGGGATTTTAACAACGATATTTTTGTGTAACTCTGCCAATTGTTCACCTTCGCGAATCATTCCTTCGAAGTCCGTTGCAATAACTTCTGCACTTACGGGACCGTCAACAATGTTGCAAATATCCACGTAATGTTTCAAAATATTATTTGCACCAGTGATTCCTTCTTTTGCCATCAATGATGGATTGGTTGTAACACCGTCTAAAATCCCTAGGTCGTTTGCTTCACGAATTTCTGATAAGTTTGCCGTATCTATAAAGAACTTCATTATTATTTATTTTTGTTTTTCATTTCTAATTGTTTTTTCTGCATTTCCTCTAATCTTTCTTGGAAACGAGATTTCTTTTTCTCTTTAGGATTTGCCACAGCTTGTGCTTTACGTTCTGCCATTTTCGCACGCAATTTATCTTCATCAGCAAAGAACTGTTTGATAATCACCATGATTAAAATAGAAACCAAAGTTGAAATAAAGTAGTAATAACTCAAACCTGCTGAATAATTATTGAAGAAGAAAATCATCATCACTGGGAAAATATACATGATTACTTTCATGTTCGGCATTCCTGGTTGTTGTGGTTGTTGCATGTTTCCACTATTCATCCAAGTGTACAATAAAGTAGTCACAGACATCAATAAAGTAAACAAACTCACGTGATCACCATAAGGCCAAATGTTTATACCAAAATCCCAGATTGAATCGTAAGAAGACAAATCTTCAGCCCATAAGAAAGGTTGTTGACGCAATTCAAAAGCAGCAGGAAAGAAGCGAAAAACGGCTAACAAAATTGGCATTTGAATCAGCATTGGAACACAACCTGCAAGCGGACTCGCACCAGATTCACGGTATAAAGTCATCATTTCCATTTGTTTTTTCATTGCATCCTCTTGTTTAGGATACTTTGCGTTTAATTCGTCCACTTCTGGTTTCAAGATGCGCATTTTAACGGAAGACAAAAACATTTTCCATTGTACAGGCATTAAGATAGTTTTCAAGATGATTGTTAATATTAAAATAGCAATTCCAACACCAATTCCGTTGTTTACTAGTAGGTTAAAGATAGGTTGAACTGCATAAATATTGATCCAACGGAATAATCCCCAACCAAAGTTTAAGATGTCATCGTAGTTTGAGTCGTAAGTTCTTAACAACTCGTAGTCATTTGGACCGAAATACCAATTGAAACTTGCTTTGTCGTTTTTGAAATTCAATGAAAGTGTTGAACTAAAGTCTTTTAAGTGCGTGCCATTTTTTGCTTCACCTTCTTTGTAAACCTTCACCATCATTTTAGAACCTTCTTTCGAGAATCCTTCTTTTGGTTTTAAAATAGATGAGAAGTAACTTTGTTTGTACGCAACCCAATTTAAGTCGTCTTCGCTTTCAATGAAATCCGAAGATGCTTCACTTAAATAAGAAAACCCATCTGTTTTTTGTTCGTAACAAATAGTTGTAACACGTCTTTGTTCACTGAAAAGGCGTTCTGTTTTTCTAAAGGCCGTTTGCCAATTCAATTGAATATTATTTCGAGTCACATTTTCTAAGCCTTCCAATTCGATTTCATAATCTAAGTCGAATTTTCCTTTGTTCAAAAAATAGCTTTGAACAATTGTTCCTTCTGCTAATTGCAATTCAAAAGTGATAGCGTTTTTCGTTTTAGACTTCACATCAAAAAGGTATTTACTGGTGTAAATTTTTCCTTTTTTAGTTGGAAAAACGAGTTGATTCGTTGCATCGCCATCCTTAAAAAGACAAAGGGGCTTATCATTTTTCTTAGAAAAGTCGAAATAAGATTTGTAGTCTTTTAAGTAAACGGCAGCAACTAAACCACCTTTTGTATTTAAGTCAACGATTAATTTATCGTTTTCAATGCGGATTATTTCTCCTTTTTTAGTTTCGTCAAGGTATTCTTTAACTTTCGGTTTATTGTTAGCATTGCTTTTTGAAGCGACTTCTTTTGCTTTAGCTGTTTCTTTTTTAATTGCTGATTTTTCTTTTGCGTTTGCTTGCTCTATTTTCGCTTTTTTCTTGAGGTCTTCATCCGAAGGCTGGTTGAAAATTGAAAAAACAGTAAGAATTAAACCGATTAAAACCAAACCGGTGAGGGTGTTACGATCCATTATTTTGTAGAATTAAATGTTAGTGCTGCATCCACAAATGCAACGAATAAAGGGTGAGGGTTGGCAACTGTACTTTTGTATTCAGGGTGAAATTGAACACCAACAAACCAAGGATGTGTTGGAATTTCGACTACTTCCACTAAGCCTGTTTCTGGATTACGTCCAGTTGCAATCATTCCAGCTTTCTCAAATTCTTCAAGGTAAACTGAGTTAAATTCATAACGATGACGGTGACGTTCAGAAATGTTCTCCGTTTTGTATGCTTGAGCAATTTTTGATTTTGGTTTCAATTGACATTTGTAAGCGCCCAAACGCATTGTGCCGCCATAGTTGGAAATACTTTTTTGTTCTTCCATCATCGAAATTACCGGGAATTTGGTGTCTTCAGAAATTTCAGTGGTGTGTGCATCTTCCATTCCGAGAACGTTGCGTGCAAATTCAATCACTGCACATTGCATTCCTAAACAAATCCCAAGGAAAGGAATATTATTTTCTCTAGCGTATTGAACGGCTTCGATTTTTCCTGAAATTCCACGTGAACCAAAACCTGGCGCAACTAAAATTCCATCTAATTCGCTCAATTCTTCAACGATATTTTCTTTGCTTAATTTATCTGAATGAATCCATTTTACGTTCACTTTGGTATTGTTGGCAACACCAGCGTGGATAAAAGACTCACTGATGGATTTATACGAATCTTTCAATTCAACGTATTTTCCAATCAAACCAATATTTACTTGTTTTTCGGGATGTTTTAATCGGTCCAAAAACGATTTCCATTGTGTCAAATCAGGTGTTGATTTTTTTGGTAAACCCAATTTTTCAAGCACTACTTTGTCTAATTCTTCAGCTTGCATCAATAAAGGAACATCGTAAATTGATTCAGCATCACGCGATTCGATTACTGCATTCATCGAAACATTACAGAATTTCGCAATTTTTCGACGTAAGTTTAAATCCAATTCGTGTTCGGTTCTACAACAAAGAATATCAGGTTGAACTCCTAATTCCATCATTTGTTTAACAGAATGTTGCGTTGGTTTTGTTTTTAATTCACCAGCTGCAGCCAAGTAGGGTACAAGTGTTAAGTGAATTACGATGCAATCATTTTCATATTCCCACAACATTTGACGAACTGCCTCCACGTAAGGTAAAGATTCAATATCGCCAACAGTTCCACCGATTTCAGTAATCACAATGTCAAATTGCCCTTTTTGAGCCACTAATTGAATTCTGTTTTTGATTTCGTCAGTAATGTGAGGGATTACTTGAACGGTTTTTCCAAGGTATTCGCCGCGTCTTTCTTTCTCAATAACGGATTGATAAATTCTACCAGTCGTAACGTTATTTGCTTGCGAAGTTGGAACATTTAAAAAACGTTCGTAGTGTCCTAAATCCAAGTCAGTTTCAGCGCCATCGTCGGTTACGAAACACTCACCGTGCTCATAAGGATTCAAGGTTCCCGGATCGATATTGATATATGGATCTAGTTTTTGAATGGTCGTTGTATAGCCTCTCGCTTGAAGAAGAGTTGCTAACGATGCTGAAATGATTCCTTTTCCGAGAGAAGATGTTACACCCCCGGTTACAAAAACATACTTAGTTGAATTGGACATAAAAAATTTTGTAACTACGGGGGGCAAAGTTAATACATCCAAAGGAAGTATTGTAGTTTAATTTTTAAAATTTGTAAGATTTTGGGAGTTTGTCCTCGTAATTGGAAGTGGTTCAGTACTATTTTGAATTTTCTGAATAAAAAAGGCTTAACAAAACAACACAAATCAAAATCGAATTAAAATCAATTTGTAAATTTGGTGAAAAATAAAAAATGGCAGTCACAGTAATTCAAACCGATTCAAAAACAAATAAGTTAATTGTAGAATTTGCAAAGAAAATGGGTTTAAATACAAAATCTTTCAGTGATGAAGACTATGAAGACTTTTTGTTTGGAAAGATTTTGAAATCTGAAAAAACAGGAAAAAGTGTTTCTAGAGAAACGATAATGAAAAAGCTTAAATCTTAATGAATGTAATTTTTGACTTGAGATTTCACAAATCTCTTGATAAGTTAAAAGTGGATTCAGTAAAAAATGAGGTGATTAAGTTTATTGAACAAGTTGAATCTGCAGATAGTCTTAAGGATCTTTCGAGTATTAAAAAACTAAAAGGCTTTAAGTCATTTTACAGATACAGTTTTGATGTTTATAGAATAGGTTTTGAATTAGAGAAACAAAACACTGTGCGGTTAATCAAAGTTATGCATCGGAAGGATATTTATAAAAAGTTCCCTTAGTTATTTGTTTTTTTTTGGTTAATACTTAATCCATTTCGCTTCACCACAACAAGTTTCCTTAATTTTACCGCATGAAAATACAATTTTCAAAATACCAAGGAACAGGTAACGATTTCGTGATGCTTGATAATCTTTCAGGAGCTTACGATGGTCTTTCGTTGGCTCAAATCCAACAGTTATGTGATCGTCGATTTGGAATTGGAGCTGACGGTTTAATAAAAATCAATCAATCTTCAATTGGAACGTTTGAAATGGATTATTACAACGCGGATGGATCGAAAAGTTTTTGTGGTAATGGTGCA
>JBILQY010000413.1:0-2808 GCA_044372955.1 Crocinitomicaceae bacterium
GGTCTTCATAGTGCAGCACGAAACCCCTACCAAGTGCGTTTGAAAATGAACGATGTACTAGCGATTAAAAAAGATAGTGATGCGTTTGTTTTGCATACGGGTTCGCCTCATTACGTTTTGTTTAATGACGATTTGTCAACCGAAAATATAACTCGAATCGGACGTGAAATTCGCTATTCCTCAAGCTATGAAAAAGAGGGTATCAATGTGAATTTAGTACAACAAGTCAATGAAAATGAAATTGCAATTGCAACCTATGAGCGTGGAGTGGAGGCTGAAACTTTATCTTGTGGAACAGGCGCAACAGCATGTGCTTTAGTGCTAGATTTTCTTTCAGAATTACCTTTAAATCAAGTAAAAGTAAAGGTTAAAGGTGGTGAATTAACACTTGAATTTGAGCGCGTTACAAGTGGACATTATCAAAATATCTATCTCTCCGGTCCAGCAACTTTCGTTTTTAGCGGTGAAATTGATGTTTGATTTCGTTTTTGATACCATTCACTTTCAAGAAAAGATTGTTCAACTTAATGGCGTTCATCTTTGGATTTTGCATGCAGATAAGATTCCACCCCACATCGGGATTTCTGTAAATAACACCTATTTTAGTTTGAAAGCTAAAGGAAAGGATGAAGCAATTGCTATTCAAAGTATATTGCAAGTGATTGATAAAAAGAAGATTAGCACAATTCTGGTTCAACTTAAAGTTGATTTAAAAAAAGAAGATCTTAATAAAGAATATGCCAACTTTGAGCGGGCATTTGGTTTGGAAACAAGCTGTTTAGTTCCAATTAAAAACTGTTTGGAAGCACCAAAATCGATTCAAAAATTAAGCGACTTACTTCATTTTTTACAAGAACAGCACCTGCTACTTTCAGTTTTTGGATTACATTTGACTAATGAATACAAAGGAATTAAATCGTACTCAATTGACGAAATTCAGCAACGCATTGAAAAATTAAACGATGTTGAAGGGAAAAACAATTTATCTTAGATCGGTCGAAGAGGACGATGCAACCACACTTTTTATGTGGGAAAATAATCCTGAAAACTGGAAAGTTTCCAATACCGAAGTTCCTTTTTCAATGACTGCTATTCACGAATTAATTGAGCAACAGTCGAATATCAGAAGTTCAGGTCAATTGCGTTTTATTATTTGTGAGAAAGAATCGGAATTTTCTGTAGGAACAGTCGATTTGTACGATGTTAATTTCAAACATGGTTTTGCTTCCGTTGGTATTTTGATTGCCGAGGAAAAAGCACGAAGAAAAGGACGCGCAAAAGAAAGTTTGGAATTACTAATCGAATATGCACGTGATATACTAGAATTAACTAACTTACAATGCAGTATTCATGGAGATAACGAGCCAAGTATTCAGTTGTTTGAATCCGTAGGTTTTACAAGAATAGGTCTGCGCAAAAATTGGTTTATTTACAAAGGAAAAAGAATTGACGAAATTAGCTATCAACTATGTCTAAAAGAACAATAATCATTATTGGCATCCTTGCCACGCTTGTTGGAATTGCAGTTGCAACGCCTAAAATTATGCTTTATTTAGCAGGAAATAAAACAACGATTAACAGCGAAAAACAAGCTTTTTTCATAACAAAAACAACTTCCCTTCCAAAATTGGCAGAAGAACTTAAAGCAAAAGGTATCATTAAAGATGTTAAAAGCTTGGTTTCGGTTGGTGATTTCAAAGGTTTGACTAGTAATAACATAGCTTTAGGAAAATATGTGATCGAACCAGGTACTTCTTATAAAAACTTATTGAATGGTTTCACTTTAAATTCCAACGGAAACGGAAATGCAGAAGTAGAGGTTCAAGTTACGTTCAACAATTGCAGAGATATCTATCAAATGGCAGGAATGGTACAAGATTGTATTATGGTGGATAGCACGAAGTTGGTTTCCTATTTATCAGATGTTGAAACTTTAAATAAATATGGTTTTTCTCCCGAGCAATTACCAGCTCTTTTCATGCCCAATTCCTATTCGATGTTTTACGATACCGATGAAAAGCAATTTGTGGAACGAATGGCGCAAGAATTTCGAAATTTTTGGACACCAGAACGCAAGAATAAATTGACGAAAATGGGTTTCACTTCTCCTAGTCAATTGGCTACTTTGGCAAGTATTGTTTACAGCGAACAATCTATTCATTCTTCTGAATGGCCTATAATCGCAGGACTTTACTTGAATCGGTTAAAGAAAGGAATGTTGTTGCAATCAGATCCAACGTTTAAATTTTGCTGGGAAGAAAAGTTAAATGGCGTTGAACGTTTGTTAAGAGAACATCGTTCGGTAGAATGTGCATACAACACTTACAAAGTACAAGGGTTACCACCAGGACCAATTTGTATGACTTCAGCAAAAGTATTGGATGCCGTTTTGAATTACCAACAGCACGATTATTTGTTCATGTGTGCAAAACCTGATTTTTCATATACCCACAATTTTGAATCATCCGATGTTCAACACATGCGAAATGCTCGAAAGTATCAAGTTTGGCTAGCAAATGAATTAAAGAAAAAGAAGAAAAAATGAAACGTAGATCCTTTTTTAAGTTTGGATTAATTGCAGGTGCATTGTCTGTTGTTAAGCCACTGAAAGCAAGTACTTTAATTAGTAGTTCATTCGAAGCAAAAGCCACAGGTCCAATTGTTCTTTCTACTTGGGTGCATGGATTAGAAGCTAATAAAGCAGCTTGGGAAGTCTTGAGTAAAGGAGGAAAAGCAGTTGATGCTGTAGAAAAAGGTGTACGAGTTACCGAAAATGACCTCACTAATCGCAGTGTTGGTATTGGTGGA
>JBILQY010000400.1:0-2924 GCA_044372955.1 Crocinitomicaceae bacterium
ATTACTTAGAACACGAAAACAAATACAAGGAATATTACCTTGATAGAAGTTATCGCAGCTTGAATCAATTAGGGATATTCTCATCAATTAAATCAGAAATAGTTGAAATTCCAGGGACAAATAAAGTGAACGTTCACTACTTTCTTCAAGCTGCAAAAAAACACTCCTTCGGAATTGAACCTAAATTCACAACTTCTTTTGGTTTGTTAGGTGTTTCTGCTTCAATAAATTACACAAACAAAAACTTAGCGAAAGGCGCACAGAAAATGACTGTTTCGATTGGTGGTGGTTTTGAATCGCAACCACAAGTTTTTGATGATAATACGCGCTCACGCACTTTTAACACCTTTGAAATTGGTCCGAGTATTAAATTTGATTTACCTGGATTATTTCCTTTTCCAGTTACCAAAATGTCTAAACGTCAAAAACCTAGAACAGTCATGGCTGTTGCATTCAACTGGGAAAATCGTGATATCTTCGATCGACGGGTTTTTCAACTTAATTACTTGTGGAAATTCTTCGTTGGAAAAACACAAATTTTCCAAATTGGTTTACCGGGTGCTTCGATTATTAAATTCGTAAATATTGACAAAAGCACTGCTTTCACTAATCAATTGAATCAAATCAACGATGTCTTTTTAACAAATACCTATAGTAATCAATTTATTTGGCAAGACATGAAATTCAGTTTTGAATACAACAACAAAGAAAAGGATTTCAAAGACGGTAACAAACGCTTTTTAAATGCTGGAATTTACTACACGGCATCATTAGACGCAGCTGGAAATACACTTTCATTGTTCAAAGCAAGACAAGATACGGCTAATAATCAGCATTTGTTTAACAATTTACCTTACTCACAATTCGTACGATTTGACAATCAATACATTCTAACAAGAAAACTACCTCATAATACTTCTGGACATGTAAAATTAAACGCCGGCTTCGGAATTCCTTATGGAAATACTAAAACTTCAATGCCTTACGATTATAGCTTTTTCGCTGGTGGATCAAATGATAACAGAGGTTGGCGAGCACGTTCATTAGGTCCTGGAGCCTACAAATATCACTTGGATACAAATCGTTTGGCAACTCAAATAGCTGACATTCGCATTGGTGGGTCATTAGAATATCGCTTTTCGATGGGATCACTTTTAAAAGGTGCTATTTTCTCTGATTTTGGAAATATATGGACCTACAAAGAAGAACAAAGTCGCATCGGAAGCCAGTTTAAATTTAAATCTTTTTTACCTCAAATTGCTGTTGCAGCAGGAGCAGGAATTCGAATGGATTTAGATTTCTTTATCATTCGTTTGGATTTTGGTTTTCCGATTTATAATCCAGCTTTTGCTGATGGTGCGCGTTGGGTTTTCCAAGATTTGTTTACAAAAGAAAATTTCAGAAAAACATATTATCAGGAAGGAATGGAAGCTTTTGGAATGACTTTAGACCAAGTGAAGAAAATTATGCCGAAACCATTTGTACCTTCGATTAACTTTGGAATTGGTTATCCTTTTTAGTGGAGAATTGCGGATTGTCAATTGCGGATTGCGAATTACTCTAACTCACTTAAAAAGTCTAATTTCATTCTCTCATTCCTCATAAAATCATTCCTCATTCACTCATAAAATCATTCACTCATAAAATCATTCACTCATTTCTCATTTTCTCATAAAATCATTCACTCATAAAATCCTAAAGAAAAAAAAAATGAAACACCTCCCACTCCTCCTTCTATTATTCTTAAGTTCCTGTATGAAAGGAATCAAGGTAGATTTAGTCATCCACAATGCTCGTATTCACACCATGAATGACCTCAACACCGTAGAAGAAGCTATGGCTGTTCGCGATGGAAAAATAATCGAAATTGGCCCTGAAAGACAGATTTTAAACAAATACCGCTACGACGAATCCATCGACGCACAAGGAAAAGATGTTTACCCGGGTTTGACGGATGCACATGGACATTTGATTTCTTATGCAGAGCAGCGTTTGAGTGCCGATTTAGTAGGGTCAAAATCGTTTGAAGAAATGATTGTACGCTGCGAAAAATATGCAAGTAGAAAAAACAAAAAGTTCGTAATTGGGAGAGGTTGGGATCAATCACTTTGGGGAAATTCAGCTTTGCCAAATAATGAAAAATTAAACGAGCTTTTCCCAACTATTCCAGTATGTTTGGTGCGAATTGATGGTCATGCAGCATTGGTAAATGACTATTTATTGAAGAAAGCTGGAATCGATGCGAATACAAAAATCGCTGGTGGTGAAATCGTTCTCGAGAATGGAAAACCTACAGGTTTATTAATTGACAATGCCATTAATTTAGTTCAAAAACACTTACCAAAATTTACTCAAAAAGAAATTGGTGAAACCATTGTAGAAATTCAAAATGAACTTTTTATGTATGGTATCACTGGTGTTCATGAAGCCGGAATTGAGTTCAAACACATTAATTTATTTAAAAAGTTAATTAGAGACGATAAGTTAAAAATCAATTTGTACGCAATGCTTTTGCCTTCAAAAGAGAACTTCAATTTCGCTCGAAAAAATGGACCTTACCGCTTTAAAAATTTACACATTCGAAGCTTTAAAGTTTATGCAGATGGTGCACTTGGTTCACGCGGTGCTTTGTTGAAAAAACCTTATTCAGACGCACATCATTCGCATGGACTGTTATTGACTTCGATTGCTGAAATTCGTTCTATCGCAGACTTTTGTTTAAGAAACAATTACCAAATGAACACGCATGGCATTGGAGATTCAGCAAATGCATTGATTTTGTCTATTTACAAAAATGCATTTGAACGCAAAAAAGATCATCGCTTTAGAATTGAACATGCACAAGTTGTTGACCCTATTGATTTTGAGCGGTTTGCTGAATATGCTGTTTTTCCCTCTGTTCAACCAACTCATGCCGTTTCTGA
>JBILQY010000402.1:0-2898 GCA_044372955.1 Crocinitomicaceae bacterium
CGGTTTATGTTTTTAAAACCAAATTTAGGAACACGACGTTGAAGTGGCATTTGTCCACCTTCAAAACCAATCTTAGTTTTATAACCAGATCTTGACTTAGCTCCTTTATGACCACGAGTTGATGTACCCCCATGACCTGAACCTTGTCCACGTGCAATTCTCTTCACTCTTTTTACAGATCCTTTTGCAGGAGTAAGATTATGTAAATTCATTTCTAATTTTTTATTATTCTTATTCAACAACTAATAAAAGGTGTTTCACCTTGTCAATCATACCAAGAATTTGAGGAGTTGCCTCTTTTTCTAAAACTTGGTTTAAGCGACTAAAACCTAATGCTTTGATCGTTGCTTTTTGATCAGCTGGTCTTTTGATTGCGCTTCGTACTTGTTTTATTTTAATAATGCTCATATCTAATATTATTAACCATTGTAAACTTTATCCAACGTAATTCCTCTTTGTCTTGCTACAGCAATTGCATCTCTCATTTTAGAAAGAGCATCAATAGTAGCTTTAACAACATTGTGAGGATTAGATGAACCTTGTGATTTTGCAAGTACATTGTGTACTCCAACGCTTTCTAAAACCGCACGCATCGCACCACCTGCAATAACTCCAGTACCTTCTGTTGCTGGTTTCAACAACACTTCAGCACCACCGAATTTACCTTTTTGTGTGTGAGGAACTGTACCGCGTAAAATTGGAACTTTAATTAAATTCTTTTTAGCATCGTCGATTCCTTTTGTAATAGCTTCAGTTACTTCTTTAGCCTTACCAAGTCCATGACCAACTACTCCATGTTCGTCACCAACCACAACGATTGCTGAAAAACTGAAAGTTCTACCACCTTTAGTTACTTTCGTAACTCTGTTAACAGCAACGAGTTTGTCTTTTAACTCTATATCTGCTGATTTAACTCTGTTTATTGTTTGAGCTGCCATTTCTTATTAAAATTTAAGTCCACCTTCTCTTGCAGAATCAGCCAAAGACTTAATTCTACCATGGTATAAGTAACCGTTACGATCAAAAACGATTGATTCAATTCCTGCTTTTAATGCTTTTTCAGCAATTGCCTTACCAACAACAGCTGCTTGAGTTAATTTAGCAACTTTTTGAGCTTCTGTCATTTTCAAAGAACCTGCAGATGCTAAAGTTTTTCCAGATGCATCATCAATTAATTGAGCATATATCTGTTTGTTGCTTCTAAAAACAGTTAATCTTGGTGTTACAGCTGTTCCTGTAATTTTCTTGCGAATTCTTCTTTTGATTTTCGCTCTTCTTAGTACTTTATTCAGTGCCATATTATCTAAATATTATTTTTTACCCGCAGATTTACCTGCTTTTCTTCGGATTTCTTCACCAACAAATTTAATTCCTTTTCCTTTGTAAGGCTCAGGTTTTCTGAATGAACGAATTTTAGCTGCAACTTGCCCTAACATTTGTTTATCAAAAGATTCCAAAGTTACAATTGGTGCTTTACCTTTTTCAGTTAAAGCAGAAACTGTAATTTGATTTGGCATTTCAAAGATAATAGCATGTGAGTAACCTAATGCTAATTCTAATTGTTGTCCATTCGCTGTAGCTCTGTAACCAACTCCGATAATTTCTAATTGTTTTTTAAATCCTTCAGAAACTCCGATAATCATGTTTTGAACAATTGATCTATAAAGACCATGCTTTGATCTATGATCGGGAGAGTCTGTAGCTCTTGTAAAAGTAATGATGTTATCATCGATACTTATAGTGATTGAAGAATCAATTTCTTGAAACAATTCACCTTTAGAACCTTTCACTTTTACAACGTTCCCATCTAAAGTAACTTGTACTCCACTAGGAATTGTAACTGGTGCTTTACCTATTCTTGACATTTCTTAATAGTTTTTTAGTATACGTAGCAAATAACTTCACCACCAACGTTTAATTTTCTTGCTTCTTTATCTGTAATAACACCTTTTGATGTTGAAACGATTGCAATTCCTAAACCATTTAAAATACGTGGCATATCTTCAGCTCCACTATATTTTCTAAGTCCTGGTCTAGATGCACGTTGTAATTTAGTGATAACAGGAACACGTGTTGAAGGGTTATATTTAAGTGCTATTTTGATAACACCTTGTTTGTCATCATCCTCAAATTTATAATTTAAGATGTAACCTTGATCAAATAAAATTTGAGTTATGGCTTTCTTAATATTAGAACCTGGGATTTCAACCATTTTTAAACCAGCAGAACTTGCGTTTCTGATTCTAGTTAAATAATCTGCTATTGGATCTGTATTCATTTTTTTGCTGTTTCTTAATTACCAACTTCCTTTTTTAACTCCTGGGATTTTCCCTGACAATGCCATTTCTCTGAAAGTTACACGAGAAATACCAAACTGACGCATGTAACCTCTTGGTCTTCCTGTTAAACCGCAACGGTTATGCATTCTGATTTTTGAGGAATTAGCAGGAAGCTTTTGAATAGCCATCATAGCATCCCATTTTGCAGATTGAACATCTTCAGAAGCATCTGTTGATTTCAATATTTTAGTTAATTCTTCTCTTTTCTTTGCGTATCGAGTAACTAACTTTTCTCTTTTGCGCTCACGCGCTTTCATTGATTCTTTAGCCATTTCTAATTATTTTTTTGTAAATGGAAATCCAAATGCGTCTAGTAATACTTTAGCTTCTTCATCGCTTGGAGCTGTAGTTACAAATGTAATGTCCATACCAAGGATTTTATTCACTTTATCAATATCAATTTCTGGGAAAATGATGTGTTCTTTAATTCCTAAATTGAAATTACCTCTTCCATCAAAACCTTTAGGATTAATACCTCTGAAATCTCTAGTTCTTGGTAAAGCTACTGATAAAAGTCTGTCTAAAAAGTCATACATTCTATCACCTCTTAAAGTTACCT
>JBILQY010000403.1:0-2893 GCA_044372955.1 Crocinitomicaceae bacterium
TTACATCAATCGATAATTCTCTTTTCATACGGATAAATTTTAAGTTCAACTTAAAGTTATCTGAGAATTACCGATTGTCAAATCGGTTTAGTTCAACTTATATATACAAGCTACAAAACTTCCTAATATTTCCCTATTTGGATAGATAGGCGCAACTTTGTTTCGTATGGCTAATGTAAGAATATAATTTACAAATCATCAAATGGAGACCGAATTTGTTGCAAATTTCGTGTGCTCACATGTGTGTAAATTTCAGTGGTTTTACTACTCGAATGTCCTAACAATTCCTGTATATAGCGTAAATCCGTTCCACTTTCCAAAAGATGAGTAGCATAACTGTGTCGCAACCAATGTAACGAAACAGGTTTTTCTGTTTTGGCTTTCGTAACTGCTTGTATTAGTACTAATTGAATACTTTTTTCACTGTATTGTTGGTTTACTTACTGACCTTCAAATAACCAAGTTTTAGGTTTGTAAGCTTTACAATAATCTCTTAACAAATCAATGATTTTATTACTGATTGGAACAATTCTATCTTTTTTACCTTTCGATTGTTTAATGAACAATAGATTTCTTTCAGAGTGTATGTTCTTAAATGTCAAATTTAACAACTCACTTCTTCTCAATCCACAAGCATAAATCAAACTCAACATTGCACGGTGTTTTAAATTCGTTGGTGCTTCCAATATTGCCTTCACCTCTTCCTTACTCAACACATTTGGTAATAATTTTCCCCTTCGTGGTCTGTGCACTAATTCAGGATTGAGCTTCATTCCCTTTCGAATAGAGAAATAGAGTTTTATTGCATTTACAATCTGATTTTGAAAACTGGAAGAAAGACCTTGACCCAAGATATATTCATTGTTAAAACGAATCAAATCTTCATTTTCAATTTCTTCAATCGGTTTAAAGTGGAAAAAGCGCAAAAAAGTTGATAAAGCTTTAGAGTAAGTTTTGATGGTGCTTTCGTCAGCTGATGAAGATTAAGGGAGGAGACCAACTTTGTTAAATTATTTGAGTCATCCCCCTTGACCCCCTTCGAAGGGGGAAAGCTTAATCTCACCTCGAAATTTAACAATATGAAAAGACTTATTTTCATCCGTCAGCTGACGGACAAATTACCCAATTTTCAAATTAACTAATTTTCAAATCTTCCTAGCTGCGGCTAAACTATTTTTCAAGTTCTTTAATCAAGCCCATCGCAATTTTCATACGAATAATTCTTTTTACAGAAGCGTCTGCTTTTCTTTTGAAGTTTTTGTCTTTGCTGTATGCAGCCAAAAGTTCGTCGTGTGATTTTTTAACGTCCAAAGGCATCAAAAGTATGTCACAACCTGCATTAATTGCTTTGAAGGAAGCTTGCGGAACACTTGCCACTCCACCCATGTTCATCGCATCTGTCACGATTAAACCTTTAAATTTCAAACTATCGCGCAATAAATTAGTTACAATTTTTTCTGAACAAGTAGAAGGTAAACCTTCCGTATCGAATTTAGGGTTATTCACGACTGCAATGTGTGCCACCATAATCGAAAGCACACCGTTTTTTATCAATTCAGGATAGTTTTTCACTTCCTTCATCTCTCCGTCAATGGATTGTAGTGAGTGGTGTGTGTCGCCAGAAACCAAACCATGACCTGGGAAATGTTTTGCCGTTGCGATGATATTGTTTTTTTGTGTCACTTGAATAAATTCATTCGACCAAGGAATTAAATTTTCGGCGATCGCTCCAAAACCGCGATATCCAACCGTTTTATTTGCCGACATATCCACAACAGGAGCAAAATTGTAGTTGATTCCAATAGCATTTAAGTCAGTAGAAATTGTTTGTGCAACTGTTGTAACTTCTGTTAAATTAGTTACTTCATTGGCTTTTTTAACTTGTGTTGAGCCTGTAATTTTGCGATTGACCAAACTTGGTTCTGCATCTGCACTGTAAAGAAATGGCAAGTTACCAACTTTTTTGTTGCTGTTTTCGAAGTCTTTAATCCAAGTTGTAAACTCGTCTTTTGTTCCGTTTAACATCAAAACTCCTCCAATCAAACGTTCTTTGATATAGGAATCGATTTGCTCTTTCGTTTTCCCAAGGCGTCCCACAGCAGGCATAATCAATTGCGCAACACGTGCAGTATCATCCATTTCTTTAAAAATACGCTCAACCTCTTTTTCTAAGTCTTTATTGTCAGTCAAATAGTCAGTCATTTTGAAATCAATTTTCGTAACAGGTTGAGAAATAACTTTTTTCACTTCTTTGGTAGGGCTTTGCGCGCAACTTTGAAACAATAACGAACTTAAAACAATAGCGGAAAATAATTTGGTCATAACGAATATTTTAAACAAAAATAGAAATTAATGTATGGTTAGAGAACGCAAAGGGTTTTATTAACTAAGAATGTAAAGTTGAAAACAAATAGGAAAGAAAAACTTTAAACAAAGCTTCAAAAAAGACAATTAAAAAAATTAACAAGGAGCATTTAAATTTTACCTTTTGATTAACAAGAAGTAAACTTATCTTTACTTTAATCAGGCTATTCAATCACTTGGTTATCAAATAGAATTTCTATTAAAAATTGTCTTAATTTTGCACCAAATTTTTAAGAATGAAAATTAAAAAAATAGCATGTATAGGTGCTGGTTATGTTGGCGGACCAACAATGGCTGTTATTGCACAAAAAAACCCTGAAATTCAGGTTACAGTTGTAGATTTGAACGAGAATCGTATAGCAAATTGGAATCACGAAGATTTATCTAAATTACCGATTTACGAACCTGGTTTAGCGGAAGTAGTTGCAGAAGCAAGAGGAAGAAATTTATTTTTTAGTACAGATATAGAAAAGGCAATAGTTGAAGCAGAGTTAATTTTTATATCTGTTAATACGCCTACCAAAACTTA